>NZ_JBZXVN010000014.1:0-136069 GCF_058892305.1 Pelagimonas sp. | reverse complement strand
CTGCAGACGCCGGTTCTACCCGACGTCGTGGTGATGAACCCGCCCTTCGCCTCCTCGGTCGATCGTTCCCGCGACAAGCACATCGCTGCAAAACATCTCATCGGGGCTGCAAAGCGTCTCGCGCCCGGCGGGCGGCTGGTGGCGATCATGCCGCCGGGATTCACGCCCGAACGCGATGCCGCGCATTGGTCCCGCGCCTGCGGTCTCCTGACGCCACGCTTGGCGCTGACGATGCCGGGGCAGGTCTACCGCAAGCTCGGCACCTCTGTCGAAACCCAGCTGATGGTCTTCGACAAGGTGCAGGAGGACGGCGAAATGATCCGCGCCGCGGTTCAGGATCTGGAGGAAGTCCTTCCTTTCGTTGACGCCGTGGCCGCGACCCGGACCGAGATGCGCCCAGTCCAACGGGCGGCAGCGATCCCTCATACTCGGTCGAGCGTTCCATCATCTGCCCCGCGCAAGGCCGCCGCTGCGCCTGTCGCCCCCTCCAAACCCCGGGCCAAGGCCGTTGTCCCGCTCAGCTTCACAAGCCTTCAGACCCCGCGCGACAACACGCCCATCTCGGACATCTATGCGCGCTACCGTCCGCAACGGATCGAGATCGCGGGTGCGCAAGAACATCCCACGCCGCTCGTCGAAAGCATCGCCATGGCCTCGGTTGCCCCGCCCATGCCCTCAAATACGGGCCGTGATGGCTTGCGCCTGCCCGCACGGTTGATCGAGGAGGGAGATCTCTCCGAGGCGCAGCTCGAGACCATCATCATGGCGCATGATGCCCATGGGCGTGATCTGCCCGGTCGGTTTACCATCGATGACGACCAGACCAAGCTGACGCGCGCCGATGATGACCCGGATGCACGAGCCTATCGCCTTGGCTATTTCCTCGGCGACGGCACCGGTTGCGGCAAGGGCCGCGAATGCGCGGGGCTCATTCTCGTGAACTGGCTGGCCGGGCGCAGGAAGGCGATCTGGGTCTCCAAATCCGCGACGCTCATCGAGGACGCGATCCGCGACTGGACCGATCTCGGCGGCTCGCCCGCCGACATTCAGCCGCTCTCCAAATGGAAACCGGACCAGCCCATCCCGATGGGCGACGGTATCCTCTTCGTCACCTACGCCACGCTGCGGTCCGCGGGCAAATGCGGCACCACGCGGCTGAGCCAGATCCTCGACTGGATGGGCGAAGATTTCGACGGCGTCCTCGCTTTTGATGAGGCCCATGCCATGCAGAACGCGGCCGGATCGGAGCAGGGCAGGGGGGTCAAACCCTCCCAGCAGGGCCTTGCTGGCCTCCGGCTGCAACTGGCAGCACCCCGCGCTCGCGTCTTCTACATCTCGGCCACGGGTGCGACGAGCGTCCACAACCTCGCCTATGCCGCGCGGCTGGGGCTCTGGGGGCAGGGCCCCGAATACCCCTTCCCAAGCCGCGAGAGCTTCGTTTCTGCGATGGAAGCCGGCGGTGTCGCTGCCATGGAAGTGGTCGCGCGCGATCTCAAGACGCTCGGGCTCTACACGGCGCGTGCCCTCAGCTTCGACGGCGTGGAGTATGACGTGCTCGAACACGCGCTCACTCAGGCCCAGATCGAGATCTACGACGCATACGCGACTTCGTTTCGGACGATCCATCACAATCTCGAGGCCGCGCTGACAGCGACCGGCGTCAACGACGCCTCGGGAGAGACTAATGCCTCGGCCGCACGCTCCTCGGCCAAATCTCGCTTCGAGAGCACGAAGCAGCGCTTCTTCAATCATCTGCTGATGGGCATGAAGGCCCCGACCATCATCCGCGCCATCGCGGACGATCTGGCGGCGGGCAAGGCTTGCGTCATTCAGGTGGTCTCTACAGGCGAAAGCCTGCTGAAACGTCGGCTTGAGACGATGGACCCGGAGGACGAGCTGGTCGAGGGCGCGCTAACGCCGCGCGACTACGTCCTGGGATACCTCGAACAGGCCTTCCCGATTCATGCGCAAAAGCTCGTGGAGATTGACGGCAACATGGTGGCGGAACCCTTGCGGGATGAGACCGGCGCGCTCGTCGTCTCGCGCGAGGCGCTCGCCCTGCGCGATGCGGCCATGATGGAGTTGATGACGCTGGCGCCGATCCCCTCGGCGCTCGATCAGATCCTCTGGGCTTTTGGCGACGAGGCCGTCGCAGAGGTCACGGGTCGGTCCATCCGCCCTTTGAAGGCCGAGGATGGTCATCTCTTCATCGAGAAGCGCGCCGCCAGCAGCAATTCATCCGAGACCCAAGCCTTCATGGACGGCGAGAAGGATATCCTTATCTTTTCCGATGCGGGCGGGACGGGCCGGTCCTATCATGCGGCACAAACGGCGAAGAACCAGAAGCGGCGGCGGCACTATCTTCTGGAGCCCGGCTGGCGCGCGGATGCGGCCATCCAGGGGCTCGGGCGCACGCATCGCTCGGCTCAGGTCAGCGCGCCCTTCTTCCGGGTCTGCACCTCGGATGTGCATGGCGAAAAGCGTTTCACCTCGACGATCGCCAAGCGCCTCGACCAGCTGGGGGCCTTGACCAAGGGCCAGCGCGAGACCGGCTCGCAAGGCATGTTCCGCGAGGAGGACAATCTGGAGAGCCCGATCGCGCGGGCCGCATTACGTGGGTATTTCGCCGATCTTGCCGCCGGGCGCGCTGAGCCGATGAGCTACGAGAGCTTCACCGACTGGACGGCCCTGCGGCTGATCGACAAGGACGGGGTTTTGCTGGAAGAACTTCCCCCGATCCAGCGGTTTCTCAACCGGGTGCTTGCCCTTCCCATCCACATGCAGAACGCGCTCTTTGCCGAGTTCATGCGTCGGATCGCTGATCAGACGGAACGGGCGCGCGCGGCGGGCACGCTCGATCTCGGCGTGGAAACCCTGCGCGGCGAAAAGATCGAACAGGTCTCCACGGAGGATCTCTGGACCTGCCCGAAATCCGGCGCGGTCACACGGATCATTGGGCTTCAGGTCACGGACCCGGTGTATGTGTTGTCCGCGGATGAGGCGCTCTCGCGCAATCCGGATAAGACCACGATGGTAAACCGCGCTTCGGGACGCGCGGCGCTCATCTCGGCGCGGCCCATGCAGATGTATGACGAGGATATCGTCACCCTGATGCGCAAGGCGGTGCGGCCCAATGGGTCCAGCTATCTCGAGGAGACCCGGTTTGAGGCTTCAGCCTGGGAAAAGATCGGGGGGGCAGAGTTCACCCGGCTCTGGGATGACGAAGCCGCGTCCTTGCCAAAAACCAGCATGACGAAGCTCTACCTGCTGACCGGGCTGTTGCTGCCGATCTGGAAGGATATTCCGACCACGAATGAACGCATCTACAGGGTCACGCCCGACGGCGGAACCAGCATGATCGGCCGCACGCTGAGCGAGGAAGGCGCGGCGGCGCTGCGCGCACGCTTCCTCGTTTCCAACCCACAAACCCCAGAAGAAATGCTAACCGCCGCCCTAGGCTCCACTGCCCAGGTCGATCTGGGCCGCGGCCTGACCCTGACCCGCCGCCGGGTGGCAGGCGAGGTGCGCCTCGAGCTGGGCGGTGCCGACAAGGGCATGATCGAGGGTCTCAAGGCCATGGGGTGTTTCACGGAGATCATCGCCTTCCAGCTTCGTGTGTTCCTGCCGCATGGGGACGGAGTCGACACATTGGGCATCCTCTCCCGGATTGTTGGAACCGGACCAGGCGCCACGCGGGACGTAACTTCAGTGGCAGCAGAATAGCGAGGGGGCGATCATGACACTCGAAGAGATCAAAGCCGCCATCGATGCAGGCCAAACCTTGCATTGGGCCAACACCGGCTACCGCGTGCACAAGGACGGCCTCGGCCAATACCTGATTACGTTTGAGCCGAACGGTAGCACCATAGGGCTGACCGACCGGAGCGGGCTGCGGCTGAACGGGGATGAGGCAGAGTTCTTCATCGCGAAATCGGAGGAGGGCGACGAGAAGAGCCAAGACAGCCATCTGAGACCAGACGGGCAGGGGAGGGGCGTCGTACCCGGCGGGGAGGTGGCACAATCTCTCAGGCGCCAGCGCTGAACTGAAGGTTGGGGAGAAAGGAAAGCGAGCTTTCTGGTTTGTGATCCCAGGAGGGGTCGAAAAAGAAATCCCGGATGCTCTGGCAAGGACGTCAGGCACCGGCAAATCCAAAAGGAACCATCCCATGTTCGCAGGAACCCTGACCCGCAACACCGAAACCGCCCAATATTCAGGCATGATCCACAGCAGCCGTTTCGACATTGCCATCCAGCTCGAGAACCGTCCGAAGATGTCCGAGCGCAGCCCGGATTACGACGTGACCGCGGTCAACAAGTCGGGCCGCAAGGTCCGCATCGGCACGGCCTGGAACGAGACCGGCAATACCAGCGGCAACCCCTACATCTCGATCCAGATTGATATCGGTCTCGGCCCGTTCCGCGTCAACGCCGTGCAGACGATAGAAGCGCGTGCAGCCAAGAGCGGCGAGTTCGAGATCATCCCGATGGTCTCCAACGGCTTCATGAAATCCGGCTCGATCTCGGGCGAGCTGACCGCGATGGACGCCGACAACGCCTTCGCCGGCTACATCGCCAATATGATGTTCGATCTCGATTTCATGTTGATCGAGAACGACTACAAGTCCGAGGACACCCATCCCGATTACCGGGTCGAGGTCAGCTCGCCCCGCGGTAAGCCGATCCGCGTCGGGTCTGCCTGGATGGCCAAGAGCAGCCGCACGGGCAATGACTACCTGTCGCTGTTGATCAACACGCCCGATGGCGACCTGCGCGTCAACGCCGTGCAGAACGAGGAGCAGCGCGGCGGCAAGACCTTCTCGATCATCCCGTTCATCGACGGTGGTGAGCAGCCGCAGGATGCAGGCGCGGGGCTGTCGCTGGTCGCCTGACTACAGCAAGAGGCCTGAACAACCGAGCAGCAAGGGGAGCCGTGGTTACACGGTTCCCCTTTTTCTTCGTCGGTATGTTTGTGGGCAACCCGACACATGACCGGCGTGAGATGTGTGCTTATTTCGCCAACAGTTCCGTGGCCGTCCGCCTAATTCTGGCCTCGACCGCTGAAACTTCCAAGTTATGTTCTTTGGCAATCAACCGAATGGCCCCGTGCACGTCGCCTGGAGCCTTATCAGACTGAAACGGGGCATCCGTTTCGGTGAGAAGTTGTTCTATAGGGATCGTTTCAAGCAAGTTGCGCCCCCGTGGAGCCAGCAGCATCTGTTCGTTGACCGAAAAACAGCAGCCTAGTTCTAAAGCGCGTCTGATCTCCGCCCCCGAAGCGTTGAACCAGTGCAGAACAGGAACACATGTGCGATGCGCCCCCGTTTTCTCGATGACATCAAGCACCTGTTTAGCGGTTCGAACACTGTGAATGCTGATTACCTTATCGCCGAGCCTTGCGCAGAGCGCCATCACGCGTTCGAACACCAATTTCTGGCGTTCGAATGAAGGATAGAACCGGCGACCTGCATCCAGGCCGACCTCGCCGATATACCTGGTCGAGGGAGCGAGTTCTTCGAACAGAGATAGCTCCGATGCGCGTTGCGCGACAAGCTGCGGGTGCATTCCAAGGGCTGCATGCACAAAGCGCCTGGTACGGGCCATCTCGGCGTTTCGGGCAAAAGCCTTGGGTGTAGTCGTCACTGCCAGGGTTAGGCACCGTGCGGCCTCGCAACGCGCATACTCCGCCGCCATATTCTGACAGAGGTCGAGATGGCAATGAAAGTCGACGGGGCCGGACCAGTCCGCGTCAGACATGTTTTGTCCTCACGCCCTTGAGTATCTCTGACACTTCATCCATGCCTCGGCGATACACGTCGACATATGCGTCCAGATCATCGCGGTCGAGGGGTCCTGGCTTTTGCACGAGGAACCTTGCCCGACCGGGATTTTGCCGCAAATTCTCTGCGGCAAACATGAAGGATCGGATATTTTTGCCATCGGCAGATTTTGAGTCCAATGTGCTGGCCTTAAGGTCATCCAGAAAGTACTGTGTCGTATCGGGTCCATCGAGGCCCGCCGCAAGGGAGGCACGACGGATCAAGCAGGGGACGCAGCGTCCGCAATGCTGGGGCGGCGCGCTTTCGAAACGGACCTGTGCAGGATGGGAACAGGACATCGAGGTCGGGGCAAGTTCGGCCAGAAGGTCACGATCAAGGCACTCCCTGGCCATCTCACCCTTAGTCTTGAAGCGATAGGGGTTTTCCAGCGACACGTTGATGCCCAAGACTTTGACGAGATCTGACATCGAGCGGATGAAATGCGGATGGGCCGTCCGCGTGCTAAGCGACCCGAGCCTATGGGCGTCCATGGGAACGTTGAGCGCGATCAACCCATTTTCGGGGATGAGCACCTTGTCTGTGGAAGCGACGGCGTCGGCCGCAACCACTGCGAGACTGTAGAAGAGGAAGGAGCGCGCCCTCTGATTGTTGTCGCTCCCGGCTTCCGGGAAATCCTTCTTTCGGAAGCCGATATAAGCCCGGACGGATTCGAATGCGTCCTCGTGTCGGTCTTTCAATACCTCGAGCAACTGCCTCTGCGCGCTCGACGCCTCGCCGTCCCAGTAATGGCTGACCAGGAGTGGCCGCTGCCCCGAGGCAAGGAGATCGATCGCACCGATGAGACTGTCCAATCCGCCCGAGAACAGGCTCACTTGCGTGAAGTCTGTGAAGTCCATCTCTTCGGGTTGCTTCGTGAAGGACTGGAATTCGTCCGGCCGGTGACGGAACGTGAAACTCCAATGATCGCCGGTCAAGAATTGCAGCATTCGGGACAGATGGTCGTGCTGGTGTCGCCAGAGCTCGGGCTCTGCCACGGGAACGCTGAGATCGATCATGCGCGTCCATCCGTCATCGGCGTACCGTTCCCGCGAGACGCCGGTGTCGGCGGCGTACACCGCGGTAGCCATGATCATGAGGTCGACCGCGGCCTCGCTCGGTCTCGCGCCCAGCTTGAAGAGCCGGTCCAGCAGCTGACCCAGTCCCCTGTCGAGATCCCCAAAATTGTCGATCATATCGATGATTATATCAGCCGCACCCTCAGCAGATGTCACGTCACCGCGCCCCAAACGGACAAAGATATTTCGTCTCATTGCATGGTCTCCAGGACGGCTCCGAGCATGTCGAAGGTGTCTGCATAGACCTCGGAAATGCTTCTGTCGATTTCGGGTTGTGTCGGTTGGGATTCGACATCGAACCGGTTACCAAGCGCGTCCCTGACCCGTCCCTGCGTAAAATCGCGTGTGATCCGCTCGGCCTCCCGGAAGTCGGCGTCGGATGCGGATCCGTGCAACGCGTTCGTACCGATCTCGTTCAGGACCTTGGTAACCACGCTCCGGGTGATCACATCACACAAGAATTCATCGAGTTGATCGGGTGAAAGCTCATCGAATGCGCCTGGATCATCTTCCGCGACCTCTGCGATCGCTTCGAGCATCGCGTCACGGGCGATCGATTCATCGATCGTCCCACCATCGGGACAGATTACCTCCGCGACGGCCTCAAGGACCTCCGCGGCTGGCCGACCCGCAAGGCCTTGAAGATCAAATCGGGCGAGCGCCGCCTCGGCACCTTCGTTCGCGACGGCGCTTGCGAGCCCGGCGACACCGGATGCGACCCTGGTAGAGTGCGGCATTCGCCGTGCGGCCCCGGCTCCGCCTCCCGCAGCGCTGACGTAACCTTTCAACGCCCGTCCGAGCGACTTGCTCCCGCCACCGTTCGTGAATCGGGTGAACTGGCCGCGAGGATAGGTGAATGCGCCGCCGGGAGGGGCCAAGGCGGGCGGCGTCTGCACTGCACCCTTCTCTCCGCCCTCGTCCGGGGTCGGTTTTTCGGTGTCAGAACCATCGCTTCCGTCGTGATCGGATCCCTCTTCACCACCGCCCATGCCCGGATCGACGCCGTCGACCCAGTCCGGAACGAGGCCGGACGCGGGTCCACCGTACGAGCTCGAAGTTCCCATTATCCTGTCCCCTTCCCACGGCCACTTCGTCCACCACCCGCAGCGAGCTGGAGCGGTTTGTTCTCATCAAGTTTGGCCCAGCCCTCTTTGAGTTTGGCAAACTCTCGTTTGGCTTCCGCTCCGGTGAAGATCTTGTCCCAGCCCGTGGCTGCCCATGGCCCTAATTGACCACTTGGCAGGTCCGCGAGAAGGCGAACCGTAGGGGTCTGGAGATTGGCGGATATTTTGCAAAGCTCCGCAAGGCCTTCGATGCCACCAGGCCGCTTCTTCAGATCTGTTGCGGCCCTGATCCTTGCGGCCACCACGTCAAAGATCTGCTCGATCTCTCCGGGCGTGAGCTTTGCGATTTCTACTGCCGCTGCGCGCGCGCCTAGGGTGCTGCCGCAAAGCTTCTCGATCCAGTCCTCTTTCAGAGCGAGATTGGTGCCTGCAGTGAATAGCGCCTTGCGATCTCGGGACACGAACAAATACGGACGCAGATCCTCGTCCGCGAGCGCGGGGGCTACCAAAGCCCATCGTCTGACCCATTCGCTCGCAAGAAGGTCGTCCTCCGGAAGTCTCTCCGTTTGACCCCGGCCCTTGGCGGTGGCCGGTTTCTTGGATTTTTCGGGCTCTTCATCATCTTTGCGCAACGCCTCCTCGAGTGTCGCAACGGTTATGGAGGAGCCGCTGACAGCGGCCTCGACCTCGAGGCGTTCGAAGAAATCGGCCTTGAAACGTTCGGCGAGCATCAGCTTGGCGAGGACCGCGGGGTTCACATCGTCACCGATCCCGCGCGCATCCGCGATGGCGAGACGGAGATTGAGCGTGTTCAAAAATCTCTTGATCTGCCTCGGGTTGCCTTGAGCGCCTTCAGCGAGCGGCAGCGCGAGTTGATCGGCGAGAATGAGCGCATTCTCCAGCTCCGCCGAGACCGCACCGAGACGCTCTTCGATCACACCGCGGCTCAGCCCGTTCCCGTCCCAGGGACGTCTGAGTGCTTCGCGACCTAAGTTGAGCAATGTGTCGAAGGGGGCCGAACCGGTGTCGAGCGAGCTACCGGCGACGAGAAGCGTGAGATAGATCTTGGTCTCGACGTATCCCAGTGGCGGTAGTCGGAACGGCACCTGAATGAGCTTTTCGAGGTAGTTCCGGGCATAGGTCGACGGGCCCGACGATAGTGGCAAGTCCGGGAAATGGGACCTGACGGCGTATTCGATCATTCCCTCGTCGGCGGCGATGACAAAGGCCGCGCCGGGCACGAACAGGAAGAGCCGTATCGCCTCAAGTGTCTCGATCGCCGTGGCGGGAAGGCATCTGTCCAGATCGTCAACAACAACGACGAGGCGATCTATGTCCGCGGCCGCGAGCAGTTCCTCGAATTCCACCCTGAAGGCATGAATATGGGCAGGCAAGGTTTCGGCTTCAGGGTCGTTAAGACAATCTGTGACATTCTTGACGTACCCTGTCATATCGCCAACCGTCAGATCTTCGCCACCGGCCAAGAGCTTCTTCCCCTGTTCCATGAGCCCGCCGAGCATGTCCGGGGATGGGATGCCGGTAAGTCCGGTCAGGGCGAGGCCACCCGCCTTGGACGCGACTTTCATAAGATCGACGCGCTTAAGCAGTTTTTTGGATGCGTCTTTCAGCTTGGTGGTGAAGGCCCGATCCCGCAGCAATTGCTCTACGATCGTTTCGATGATGACGGTCTTTGCGTCTTCGAGGCCTTGGAACAGCCAGCCGTTGAACCGGACGACGGATGTGCGATCGTCCTCTGAAAACGCGTCCTCCAGCATGAGCAACACGCTCGATTTTCCAGCACCCCAGTCCCCATGGACGCCGACCGTGAGAGGTTCGTTCCCAGAGTCTCTGATCACCTTCGCGACCGTCGCGGAGACGGCTTCCGAGTAGATCATGTCGATGGCGGTCTCGTTATCTGGAATAATCATGAAAGTCATTTCTGTAGGATTTCGAGGTTTCAATAATTGTCGATTGCGCGCAGCTTTGCCGCCTCGTCGCTGGCGCTGGCCGAGTGATTAGTTGTAAACCGGCAGGCTTGCCCGATCTATTGGTCTTCTTTCCTCGTTCGGTTCTCGTCATAACAAGTCTCGAACCGGAACAAATGCTTGGTTGGTTTCAGCGGCGCGTCGCAGCTTTTCGTCAAGCACGTCGATCAATGAGAGACGGTTGTGAACGACCTGATGCAGATCCAACCCATCAGCACAGATTATATTTGTGCGTCTACCCGTCCTGAAAGCCTTGAGGCCGTCTTCGGAGAAGCCCGAATTACTGATGAAAAGCCCGCGCGCCCAAGTCGCCTTGCCTGAGACCTTTCCCGAAAAGGTTAGCAGATCGGATTGTCCCGTGCGACCAGCCTGCCATTTGGCTTCCACGAGGTATGTTTCGCCGTGCAACTTGAAGCTTCCGTCAATCTGTTCGCCTGTCAGTTTGAAAGGCGCTCGCGGCGTCAGACCATACGCGGCGAAAAGTTCGGTTAGAAAGCGCTCATATTCATAGCCGCGCCGCTGAGGCGGGTGTTCAAATAGGCCGATCAGGCGCGCCGATAGCGTGTGCGCTAACTCGTCCGAAAGCGTGGCCTTCTTTGGTTCCGGAGTCGCCTCCGGCTCGGTTTGGGCTCCCGCCAGTGATTCAAGAAACGTGGGATCGTTTAGCTCGAGCACCTTTATCGACAGACGCAAAAGGAGCGCGTTCAAACCATCTACTTCCGCGCGGGTTAGCGGCTCGCCTTTACCTCTGCGCCAAGTCATCGATTGCCGGACGATCGCCAACATCAACGCGCTGAGCTTGTGTCGCCGTTGACTGAGGGTTGACGACAACATTTGAACAATGGCCGGACGCTTGCTCGCTCCGGTCCACAAGTCCTCGCATTGGACTTGTGCCGCTGCCAATGGGAATGCGGTCCGTGAGTTTCCGCTCCCAGGCAAGAAGTTGTAGAGAAGGTCCGCGAGATCCTCGACGCATTGTTCCTCGACGAGATTCATGAGCGACCCCACAGGCATGAGAGCGGAGCAGCGAACATGTTTTCGCCGAACGGTACGACCCGGTCATGGTCGTAAAGTATCATGCCTTGGACGAATTTCTTGCCGCAGGCGTCCGCTAGTTTTCGCATTCCCGAAAAATCACTTGCCGAAACGGTGGCGGACGACTTCACCTCGATCCCGACGACCTCACCTCGTCGGTTCTCCAATACGATGTCGACCTCGTTCTTGTCCTTGTCTCGGAAATGCGAGAATGTGCACCGCTGTTCGCTCCACGTCGCGATCTTCCGCAACTCGCCGAACACGAACGTCTCCAGGATCGCGCCAAAGCTCGTTTTGTCTTTTCGGACTACATCTGGCGAAATATCCCGCATTGCTGCCAAGAGGCCCGCATCGAAAAAATGGAGCTTGGGCGACTTGGTCAGGCGTTTTAGACGGTTCGTGAACCAGGGCTGCAGGGTGTGAACGAGATAGAGGCTCTCGAAAACACTCACATACTTTTGTGTGGTGACATGATTGAGGTCGATGCTGGCACCGATGCCAGTATAATTGACCAGCTGTCCTGAGTGCTCGGCAAGCACCGACATCAGTTTCGGCATGATGGCAAGTTGTTCGATCTGGGCCACGTCTCGGACGTCGCGCTGGACGATCGCATCAAGATACCCGTGATACCAATCCTGCTTCCGCGCCCATCGCACTCGACCGAGCGCTTCTGGATACCCTCCGGAGAGGACGTTTTCAACGAGGTCGTCACCGACAATCATGTGGTCAGCCGTCGGCATCTCCCGCGCAAAGGCCCGATCAATGAACCCCGATTTCGTCCCAAGGATTTCTGCTTGCGAGAGTGGCAACAATCGAACGACCTCCATTCGGCCGGCAAGGGAATCCGCCACTTTGGGAATGGTCATGAGATTGGCCGAACCTGTTAGGAGGAACCTCCCCGGTGTCTTGTCGTCATCGACCAAGTTTTTAATGGCGAGTAGAAGGTCGGGTGCGCGTTGGATTTCATCGATTACTGCGCGGTCCAATCCGCGGACGAAACCGACCGGATCATCGATCGCCGACCGCAATACGTTGGCATCGTCCAGTGTCAGAAAGGGTGTCTTGTCCGACGCGATTTCGGTTGCAAGTGTCGTTTTGCCGGATTGACGCGGCCCCGAGATGAGGACCACGCGGGTGTCGGACAGCGCCTCTTCCACTCTAGCCTTGGCAAATCTTGGGTACATCGCCGCGCGACTCCTTTTGACCGATTGAAAGTACGTCTCCGACCAATTGAAAGTCAACTGCCGACCAATTGAAAGTTGAAGCCCGACTGAATGAAAGCACACAACCTCAGCTCGCAAGCCTAACGTGCTGGCGACAATCCTGCCTTCTTTGGCAACGCTGTTCGCCGGTTCTGCGAGATTTCGAGTACATCACCTCCGTCGTGCTGTGCGATCTCGAGTAGGAAGCGGGAGCACCTGATTCTCTGCTTAGCAACCAGCCTCACGGCCTCCCCTGCTCGGCTTCGCGTGTCGCAGGTGAGAACGGCCCTGCGGTCCGTCGCGCATTCGGCCATTCGGCCTCACCGCGGCGTAGCGCTTGGCATCCCGGTTTGCCCGTCTCGCGAGCACGTCGCTCCCCGGCCGCTCCGCCGGATTGCGCTCTGGTCTGTTTTGCTGGGCAAAACGATCCCGCCGCTCCATCCGTCTTCCGCGTCCGCTCGCGCCGTTTGCCTGCTCGTGTCGGGCAAACCTACCGTCAAAACACACACACATGAGCGCGGAAGCATATCCTCCGGATGGCCCCCAAATCAGCCCGCCTCAAGGATCGCAAAACTTTTCGGCGAGGGCGGGGCCTGTGGCGCGGGGTGAACCCGTGCGTGAGCGCGCGCATGTGTCGGGTGCTGCGCTCGGAAAACTTTTGCGCCCGGCAAGCCGGCGGCTGCGCCGTCCCTGACCCGGGCAGATTCGGAAACCAGACATTCGGCCATGCCACCACACTCACGTGGTGGTCGAACCCAATATCTGGAGAATGAACATGGCTTACGATCAAGCGAACACCTACGAGACCATCGAGCTTTTCGGGCTGACCGAGAAGGACGCCCATCTGCCGATCCCGGAAGATCACATCCTGAAGGACAGCATCATCCGCGAAACCTTCGAAACCCTGCTCGGTCAGTTGCGCGGGACCGGCCTCGAGGCAGAAATCGAACCGCTCGCACATGGCCTCGCGACGATCCTGCAACGGCGCAAGGTGACGCTCGGCAAGGAGGTCGATCGCACCGCCGACAAGATCGGCGCCCTGGCGAAGTCCCACGACGGATCGGAAATCGCCGAGACTGCCCTGGAAGAGGCGCAGGCCCGCTTCCTGCACCTGCGCGAGATCGTCGGCGCCATCGAGGTGATGAGCGAGGCAGCGGCGGAATGCTACGAGATCGAGACCGGCCATGCCTTCATCCCGGCGGCAGGGTCACGCGCCAGTGGTCGGGCGCAGGAGACCGGGGCCGTCTTCGAGGCCCGGCAGCTTCTGGAGCAGCATGATCGCGAGACGGCCGCGAAGTCCAAGGTCGAAGGCGTGCCGCTGATTGTCTCTGGCGCAACCGACTGGACCGATATCGATGTGATCTTCAATACGCTCGACAAGGTTCGGGAGCGGATCAAACAAAACCGCAATCAGGAGATCTTCCTCTGCCACAAGGGTGGCAAGCACGGGGCCGAGATGATCGCGGCCCGGTGGGCCCGGGCGCGCGGGGTCGCGCAGGCGCGGTTCGATCCGCGCTGGTCCGCGCATGGGCGGGCGGCACCGTTCAAGTGCAATGACGAGATGCTGGACGACAAGTTTGCAGCGACGGGGGTTGTTCTCTTCGGCGGCAATGGCGTGGCGCTGAACCTCGGACAGAAGGCCGAGGCAAAAGGGCTGACGGTAATGCGGGTCACTGATCCGGCGAAGAAGACCGCGGAGATGTAATTGATAGGGTCGCCTAAGGGCGGCCCTTTCTTCGTTTCTCAGAGGTGCGCGAACCTCAGGGGTATCGCAGTGAACTCCAGCAATGGGCATCGAAAGTCTTGGTGATTGCAATCTGGCCAATCTGGTTTTTGGGAATGACTGGATGGTATCTCGATGCAATCACAGCTTAATATGGTCGTGCGGCAGAAGACATTTGTTGCGCAGCTCAACACCCGCCCAGGTTTTTCCTCGATGCCTTTTTCTCCGGAACGCACCAAAGAGATTCAATCGCGCATTGATGC
Source organism: Pelagimonas sp. (assembly GCF_058892305.1). Lineage (NCBI taxonomy): Bacteria > Pseudomonadati > Pseudomonadota > Alphaproteobacteria > Rhodobacterales > Roseobacteraceae > Pelagimonas > Pelagimonas sp. The sequence continues at coordinate 121,905 of NZ_JBZXVN010000014.1, read as the reverse complement.
GCGTTTGCGGTCTGGGCAGGCAAACGATTGGGAAGTGTCTTTTCTCACAAACATGGCTGAACGGTTTCAGCGGTATGGGACGGAGACGCGCCTGAGCAAAGCGCAGTATGCCAGCCTGCACAAAGTCCTGAAACTGGAAAGGGAAAAACCAGCCCAGACAAGGTCAGCCGCCGACGATGGCACTTCTCAACCAGCACCAAAGCGCAGCTCCAGAGCCGTACAGGCGAGACCCCGTCCGATCTCCGTGACCCGCGCGATCACCGCACCTCGGCGTGCCGTGCGCAAGGCTCAACGCCAAATCATGGTGCCGTTGGTTATTGCTGTCGCGTTTTTCGCGTTGGTTGGATCATTGTTTGAGTCATCAAATTCACGATCCACACCCTACAGTCCGTCAGCATTACCCACATCGCAAACGGCAAACACCGCTTACGTCTATGTGACAGGGACACGTGTCAACCAACGTGCTGGGCCGTCTACCTCGAACGCCGTGATGGGCGTCTTGAGCGAAGGGACACGCGTCGAAAAGCTTCGCGATGAAGGGCAGTGGACCCAAATTCGGTCGAACTTGGGAACGGGCTGGATGTCTTCCGGTTTCCTGTCGTCGGCGGCGCCACCTGCAGAGCGACCCGCCTCCCAGGACCGGTCGCTTCGAGCCAGCGATATACGGATCATTGATGGTGATACGATCGATGTTCGAGGCATGACAGCGAACGTGCGACTCGTCGGGTTTAACGCGCCTGAGACATGGAGACCGTCCTGCACTGCGGAGCGGCAGGTCGGGGAACGCGCAACAGCGCGTCTTGGTCAATTGGTGCGGGGTGCGGCGTCAATTGAATTTGAGCGCGTGGCCTGTTCCTGTCGGCCCGGGACCGAGGGCACGGATCAGTGCAATTTCGGGCGGTTCTGTGGCTCGTTGTTCGTTGACGGTCGGGACGTGGGAAGTACGCTCATCGCTGAAGGTTTGGCCGTGCCATACCGATGTGGCCGCACCAGCTGTCCCCCACGCCCTCAACCCTGGTGCCGATAGCAGGGGCGCTCACCCGACATAGACGACGGATCTTCGCTCGCGGCTGAACGCTGACCTGCCATGTCTTGAGCGTGACGGATCATTATCCACGTGCGTTAGATCAGAACGAACCAAGCCACCTCAGATCGGGATCGATGGGTTCGATCGCGACTTCAAAGTGGCGGCGCAAATTTGGGTCTCTCCTTTTTTGCTCATTGATGTGGATCGCACGGGGTCGGCCCGACCGTCCCCTCCGCTTCGCTCCGGCAAGCACAAATACGGCTTCCACGCCTTTGGCGCGGACCCTCCGCATTTGCGCTTGCGACCGGGCCTCTTGCCCCCGTGCCGGGTGATCCCCATCGCAAAAAGGAGATACTCAAATGACCAACCACTACGTCGCCACCGTCCCCGTCAAGTTCACCGACAATGACGGCCAGGAACGCACCCGCTTCCAACGCGTGGGTGCCATGTTCCGCAACACCCGCAACGGGGACGGCTCGGAGTTCTTCAGCCTCAAGCTCGACTTCCCGGTCGCGGTTTCGGAGCTGGTGATGTTCCCGCCGAGTTCGAAGGAACCGCAGGACTAAATCCTCTGACGAGGATGGGCCGCCATCAGGCGGCCCTGTCCCTGTTCTAGGGACGCCGTTACCGGCGGTCAGATCGTCGACAGCGACCTCCCCTTGGTGTCGGTCGCTGCGCGCTCAAAGGACGAACACTGCCCGGAATGATCAGGCCGCGACAGACCGTCCAGCCAGCCTCAAGGGGGCCATCCCCAAAAACCTATCGGCCAAGGCCTCCCGGTTTTTGCGGCGGAGATTTGGCAAGCCAAATCTGGCCCTCCTTGACCCTGCCTGTCCGCCCTGTCGGTGGGGTTTGCGCCCGCCCGTGTTTCCGTCCGAACACATGCGTGTTCGGCCAGACCCTCGGGCGGTGCTGGAACACGGGGTCCTGGAATTGTGATGGTGTGCCGGTGGTGAGGGCAGTAGGGCCGCGCCCCTGCGGGCCGCGGCGTGAAGCGGAATACAAGGCTGCCGAGACCAGAAGCAACGCAAGTATATTATTGACAGTTCGGTATAGTTTCGTATGGTGGGGCAGCCTTGTATGAAGTTGGCAGGAAATAGGGGGTCTTTCTTCGCATGTCTCGTTCAAAACGTCTCACAGATGCGAACCGCATGGAGATCGTTCGCGAGGCTGCGGAAGGTGTGTCGACATCCGTGTTGGCCGAGCGGTTTGGCGTGTCGCCGCGGGCGATCCAGTACACGCTCAAAGCCGATGCCGAGCGCCAGACAGATGCAGCCATCCCGGTCTCAGCAGTCAGTGTGAAGGTCACGGCTGCGGAGCTGGCGGCGCTCGACGAGGTCCTTGCAACAGCCGGAATCGAGAGCCGTGCCGAGGGGCTGCGGCGGCTCATTCAGGCGGCAGGCGGGGTGTTCGTTCCGGACGCGCAGATGGCGGCAGAGATGGCGCGTTACCGCGCCTCTCTGCACGAGGTCGGTAATGGGGTCGCGCAGATCGCCAAGCAGATGACGCAGGCCAACCGGCGGGGGCAGGGGGCCGTGGGGGCCGTGGGGGGCACGAGTGCCGAGTTCACCGAATTGCGCCTTTCGCAGATGCGCGGGCTGGCGCGGTTCATCCTCGATTCCGCTGACGAGATCGATCTGCTCCTGCGCCGCCGTCGGGACGCGATGCAGCTCGAGGCCACGGTCGCGCTGAGGGAGTTTGCCCATGCGGCTGAATGATGCTGTCCATGCCGTCACGGGCGAGGTCTTCCGGGATGGCTGGAGCCGCGTCCGGGGCTCGATGCAAGGGCTGCATGTGGCCAAGCAGACCCAGCTTGTGCGCGCGGCCGCGGGACACCGGCCGGCGGTCTTCAAGGCAATCCGGGGCGGGGGTACGCATACCAAATCGCAGCTCTCAAACCAGCTCGATTACCTCACCACCAAGTCCACGCATGTCGTCGACTCCAGCGGGTTTCTGGATGGCAAGACGAAGCTCGAGGCGGGCGACATCAAGGACCTCACCGAGCGCTTTGCCAAGCGGTGGGATGCGGGCTTTAAGCCCAAGCTGGGCCAGACCACCCACATGCTCATGTCCTTCCCCATCGGCACGCGCGGGGAGGATGTGCGCGACATCGCAACGGATGTGGCGGAGCGGTTCTTCCAGACCGACGCGGGGCATTTCGACTACATCATCGCGGTGCATGAGGACCGCGATCACCCCCATGCGCATCTGGTGCTGAACCGCCGCTCGCAGGAAGGCGAGTTCTTCTTTCTGGGGCGCAACCATCGCTTCAACTATGATGATTTTCGCCTCGCCATGGTCGAGGAGGCGGAGAAGTACGGCGTGCGGCTCGAGGCCACGCGCAGGGTCGATCGCGGGGTTGTGCATTACCCGGCCCGCACCAGCGAGATCTATGCCGCAAAAGAAGAGGGGCGCACACCCCGCGAGCGGGAACGTGTGGGGCAGGACCTGACGCGGACGCTGGCGGAGATCGCCAACACCAGAACCGTCTACCATTCGCTTGCTGCGGAGGCTTCGCGCGAGGCCCGCGAGGATATTGCAGCAGCCCTCTTCCGCGCGGGCGAGGTGCTGGCGCGGGGCGGGCAGGTGGACCGAACAGGAGATGTGTACATGGCCGAGGATCAAAGTTTCGAGGACCTGAGAAGCCTCTATGCGGAGAAGCTCGCGCGGGTGCAGGGCATGATCGCCGAGAAGTCTGACGCCGAACGCCCCGTGCTGGAAAAACGCCTCATCGAGATTCAGGCGCAGGTCCAGCACATGCAGCCTCTCGGTTTGCGATCATCCACGCTGTCAGAGACCCCCTCGGAGGGCGGGATCTATTCCGAGGTGAACATCCAAGAGAACCAATTGGAGCGCCTCACAGAGCCGCGCCTGCGCTCACGGATCGATGCTGCTCTGCGTGGCACCGGGATCAGCACAGCGGAAGTCGTGGCCCGGATTGAGACCGGGGCCTCGAATGCGGCTCTCGAGCATCAATGGATCGCCGATGATCTCTCCAAGGTGGCCGAGGCGCGCGATCTGAACCTCGAACGCCGCGCTGATCTGGAACAGGCGCGCGACATTCTCAACGATGTGCACGTCGCGCTTGGCACGCTTCTGGAACGGGAGAACGTGCTGCGCCGGGATGGTGTCGTGGAAGCGGAACCGGTCAGCGAGCGGTTCCACTATCATGAGGGCGCGGTGCGGGCGATGGAAGGGACAATCCGACAGGAGATGCGTGCAGAGGGCCTGACCGCGCAGCAGATCGAGGACCGGGACCCTGAGGTTGTCTCACGGGCGGAGCGCCGGATCGAGACGGAGCAGCGTGCATATCTCGAGGCACACCCGGATCTGCTCGCACGCCCTGGCGATGTGATCGACCGATCTGAGCCCTACAGGGAGACCATCACCGATGCGGCCCGCGCCAGCGAGATCACCCGCGAGGTCGACCGGATCATGGAGGGACGCGACCTCCGCAGGCCCGTTGCGGATGCTGTCGCAGATGACTTACGAGCGCGCTATCCGGACATGCCGTCCCACCTCGCCCGTGGGCTCGGTGCGACCTATGCAGCCGTCGTCGAGATCCGTGACACGGAGGCCATCAATCAGGTTCGCCGCGAAAACGAGATGCACGAGGGGCTTAGGTCTGGCACGCGCGACGCACTCCTCGCAGCCCGCGGTGAAACTGCGCCGCAGTTTGACCGTGCCGACCGCCTTGCAGACGCGATTGCGCGTGTCGTGGACCATGAACGGGCGGGGGAGTTGTCCGCGCCCTTCGAGACCGAGGCGGAGCGGGACGCCTTCCGCGACGAGATCGTGCGGGTGCTGGACGTTCGCCAACGCGACCGGCTCACATCCGGCGATGCCGATGCGCTGGACAAGGTTCTCGAGGACCGCCTCGACCGGCTCTATGTCGCCAAGGTCTACCTGCAATCTGATGCAGCGACGGCCAACACGGAGGCCTTGCGCCAGGTGGTCGATGATCTTGCCGATACCGAATATGAAAAACACCGCACTGGCGATGTGGATGGCGAGACCGAGCGGGGACAGGTCCATTGAGCGCGCCCATGGGAAAGGCGCGGATCGCCACAGGGGTCTTTCTGGTAACGCTGGTGACCGGGGCCATGGGCTATACGATCGCCTCGGCGGTGCTGACTTACCAGGATCTGGGCTTCGGGGCCGAGATCGACTTTGCCTATATCGCGCAGAACTACATGGCGATCCTCGACCGCCGCCCTGAGGACGCGCAACTTATTCACCTGATCATCGGCAGCTTCGCCGCCGCCGGCCTGATGCTGAGCCTCGCCCTCTCGGGGTCCGCTCTAACACGCTTTGGCCAGACCCATTGGCAGAGTGCGCGCGAGATGAAGGCCAATGGCTTCTTCGGGGCGCCGGGCACCGGGTTCATCCTCGGCAAACTTGGGCCGCCCGGCTCCCGCGCCAACTACATTTGCTCGAAGGTTTTCCCCCACGCGCTGATCGTGGCGCCCACGGGCCGTGGCAAGACCACGGGCTTTGTCATTCCGAACCTGCTGACCTGGCAAGGCTCTGCCGTGACGCTCGATGTGAAGGGCGAGTGTTTCGAGGCCACGGCCCGGCACCGCGCAGCCCAGGGCGACAAGGTCTATCGCTTTGCCCCTACCGATTGGGAGGGCAAGCGCACGCATCGCTACAACCCGCTCCTGCGCATCTTTGAGCTGAAAGATCCCGCGCGCCAGCAGATGGAATTGCAGCTTCTTGCGACGCTCTTCCTGCAGAGCGACAATGACCGGGTGCAGGGGCTGCTCAAGGGCGGGATCGATCTCTTCGTGGCAGCAGGCCTGCTGGCGTTCCAGCGCAAGCGCCCCACCTTGGGAGAAATCTACCGCATCGCGGCCTCGGGCGGGAACAAGCAGAAGGAGTATTTCGCGCGGGGCCACGAGGTCGACAACCGGGCGGCCAAGCTGATCTTCACGCGGCTGGCCTCGACCAACAACGACACGCTGACCTCCTATGTCTCGCTCCTGATGACCTCGGGGCTCGACCAATGGCAGAACCCTGCCATCGATGAGGCGACGGCGGTGTCGGACTTTGACTTCCGGACGATCCGCAAGAAGCCCTTCTCTGTCTACCTCGTGGTCCAGCCTCTGATGGTGAAGCCCCTCGCGCCGCTGATCCGGCTCTTCTTCTCCGATCTCCTTTCCGCCATGCAGGAAAAGGACCCCGGGCCGGATGAGCCCTGGCCGGTGATGATCATGCTCGACGAGTTCAATCGCTTGGGCAAGATGCCCATCGTGGTCGAGAGCATCGAGACCCTGCGGACCTATCGTGGTCACCTGGCCGTGGTAACCCAAACCATCCCCGCCCTCGATGAAATCTATGGCGAGAACACCCGCCGTGCGCTGCAGGGCAATGCCGGCGTGAAGCTTTACCTGACGCCCTCGGATGAGAAGACCGTCGAGGAGCTGAGCAAGGCGGTTGGCAAGACCACGAAGACCGTCATCACGCGCTCCCAATCCATCGGCAAGAACCCCTTTGAAGGGCGCAGCCAATCGACACGGACCGAGGAAAGCTCCTTGCTCCCGGAAGATGAGGCGCGCCGCCTTTCGCTCGACGAGATTGTCATGGTGATCGATGCCCAGATGCCGGTCCGGGCGAAGCGGATCCAGTATTTTAACGACCGGCTGTTCAAGGCTATCCACGCGGCGCAGACGGGCGAATTGCCGTTTCCGAAGCCGGGGGGAGGTGGGCCGCAGGGCACGCTGCCGCTGAGTGTGCGCGCCATGCCGATGACTCCACCCGCGAACGGACCAAGTGGACCTGACGCCGCCGTGGAAAATTCAGCTCAGGCTTCTGGGGGTCATCTGTCACGCCAAACTGACGGCGTTTCAAAGAAAACCGCGCCCGCCGTTCAAGCTGTCATCGCAGAGGAGCAGCGGCAGATGGAGATGGAGATGGATTTTGTGGGGCAGATCGTGGATGCGGAAGCTGCGAGCGTTGTTGATGAGGCGCAGATGCGCTCCGCCGTTGATGGCCTGGACGACATGGAAGAGATGCTGCGAGAGGAGGATGGTGAAAAGCTGGTTGCTCGATAGGGTGGTAGGCATCGCCTGTCTGTCAGGCAGGGCGGAAAGCGGTCTTTCTCTGCAAAGGCGAATTAGCCTAGCAGAATGTCAAAGAGCCGGCATTCCACTGACACGGTCTGTGGTAAGATCAACCTGAGTTATTTGGGCTGGACACAGTGATCCAGTAGTGGAGGCGTCGTCATTCAGCCGCGTCAACTTGTTGCGCAACGAGGGCTGAAAGCGCTTCTCTAAGCGCGTTGGCTGTGGCTTCATCAGAATTGGCCAATGCTTCAATAAGGCGTTCACTCGCAGCACTCTGTTCGGCCCGCAGTGTTGAAATCTCTGCGTTGAGGCTCACCACAGACTGCCGAAGTGCTTCCGCTTCTTGATCACGCATCAACGTAGGCGCGAAAATCTGTCCAGCACCAACAACGACCGCAATTGCTAATGCCAGCCATCCAACTTTAATGGCTTTGCTCCCCGATTGGTTAGCGTCCTCTGCCGCTCTTTCGAACTTTTGCAGAAACTCCGCAGCGTATGCCTGTAAATCCGTTGCAACCTGCGCGGACTCATGCGCGATTGCTGAAATCTGAGAGAACTGACTTTCAATACGCTCAAGCTTGCGATTGGTTTCAACGATTGGGCTTTCGATGTGAAGGTGGTCTAGGTTTGGTATTACCGGCTCAGGGGAAACCATCGAGTCCAATGCATGTTGCTGTTTTTCTATACCTCGAATTACGTCAGCCAACCGGGACCCTTCGGTTGCAGTAGCAGACAACTCGCTGAGACGATCGTGAACACCGGACGCCCTCAATTGATCCAACACATCATTGGCGGGCGCTGCGATTTTCGCAGCCTCAGCTAAAGTCGCAGCGTGTTCTCGCAAAGGATCAAGATGCGCTGAAATACCTTGCGCGGCCTTCACAGCCTCGGACAACCCTCCGTTGCTCAGCGCGTCCTGCAATTCGTTCACAGCCGAGAAGGCGCCGCTGTCGCAAACCGCATCTTGCAACGATTTCAGGTGCGGATTTGCTTCCTGAAATTGCTCAGCAAGTTTCTTGCTTTGCTCTTGAAATCTCGCGTCGGCGGCTGCAATCTTCGAGATATCGAAGCCCCGAGACGGCTCTTGCTTACTTTCTTCGGTCACCACAAAACCTTCCAGCTACCTGCAGTCGTTCCACACAATATAGGGGCTTGCCCTACAATTTCTAGGTGTATGGGTGTGGTGTTTGCGCTTGGGATTCCCTATATTCCACATAGCGCCAACCTCACGCACGGAGTCTTTGTTTATGGAAGTTTCCCAAGTAGTTCAGTTGTCCGGGTGGCTGGACGATAATTTGAAAGATGTGACGCCGAAATATTCGGCGCTCGTGAGTGTTTTGCAAAACAACTCTCAGCAACCGTCGCAGCAACCAGTGACCCAACCACTTAAAGAACTTTCCCGCGCATTGGCAGACATGCAGACGTCAGAGCTATCGACGCTTCAACTTGGCGTGCTGGAAGAAATGGACGTTGCGAAGTTGGTCGGAAAACAGGGAAAAGCGTGGATCAACCACCGTGTTCGTGCGACAACCTACGATCCTGCCACGACCTTTCAGTCGGTTCAGGAAGGACAGCAAAAGCTTGAAGAGGCTCAGCGGCTTCTGCGGGAGTTCAAGTCGAGTGCTGGTAAGGTTGGGTTTGTTGACGCGCACGAAATTGATGCGCCTACGCCATACGTATTTAACGTGATTTTCCAAGATGACGCATCGATTAGAAACGTGCGCGACTGGAAGAAAACTGCAACGGATTGGGAATTGATAATTAGCGGCGTGACGGCGGTCGCTGGCGAAAAACCAGAAGATGTTGCTGTGGTCGGCGCGCAAAACGGCTCCATTATCTACACACTGAGTGCAACGCCGATTGTCACCAAAATATTGGCCACCGTGTCAAAGCACATAGCAAGTATCGCGAATGACTATCTGGATTTCGAATTGAAACGCGAAGAACTCCGGCGTTCGAGAATGATGTCGGACGCCATTGAGAAGGACTTGAAGCGGCAAGAAGATGAAAGGCGCGCCAACGGCAAAGCGCTGATTTTGGAAGCCGTTAAAGGGATTGTGCCAAACGCGAAACCGGAGGAAGTCGCCAAACTGGAAAAGGCGGTAGATCGTCACATCAAATTTTCGGAAGACGGTGGTGACGTGGATTTCGTGTTGCCGCCTGAGCTTGACGAAGAGTCGGATGAGTACGACGAAGAGCTCGCGCAAACTGTCGATGACGTACGCGATCTGATACAAGACTATCGCGCGGAAGTTCAAAAGACAAAGCTTCTCACTTATGTCGAAGACGAAGACGAAGATGACGATGACGAAGATGCGAGTTAGGGCTTCAATACGTTTCTAATTCACGGTCGGCAGCCATCTTGTGGCATGCGCGGCGTTCATTCTTCAAACCAACAATGAAAGGAATACGGCAGATGTCGGGCAGCAAATTCAATCCGGGCGACTTGGTGCAACTCAAGTCGGGCGGGCCAAAGATGACGGTTGAGAAGGCATCCAGTGGATACGGCGGCGACAGCGCAACATATTATTGCACTTGGTTTTCTGGAGCAAAGCACAACAAGCAAGGCTTTTCAGAGGAAGCGCTTCAGGAATACTCGGAAGACGACGAATGACACCGGTCGAAGCAGCGCAATGGATGTTTGATGAGCTTACCAAGCGAAAGGTACTAGACCAAGAAAACGCCGCTTGGCAACTTACGCGCAAGGACAAATCCCTGACGTACCAGAATGACAACGGCAACTTGGCGATAGCTAAGCCTGTCTTGGCGGAGTTTAACAAGCTCACAAAAGGTGACGATGTGGTCTGGTCGCGATCTGAGCGACAGTGGCGTTTCAGGAAGAAGTACGACAAGCCCGGAAGGATGCAAGACTGAGCATGTCAAAGCGTTATGATATCCGCCGTGTAGCGGACATTAAGGCCCCTGACGGGGCCGATGCAGTCTTCTACGAGGTCTGGGAAGTATTCGACTTCGACGGCGAAGAGCGCTCGCACCGGAACGCTGACCTAGCGTTCAAGACAGAGGCTGAGGCGCAGGCGTGGATTGATAGTCAGGTTTCAGAATGAGAACTGTACCGACCCTGTACGAAGGCGTCTTGGCAATTATCAAGGCCGCTGCGAACGAAGCTGACGCCCCTGCCGTGTTTCGCCAACTGGACGAACTGGGATTTCAGAAGGTGGAGGCAACAGACGCCAAGTTTCACGAAGGGTACTTACGAACAGAAGGATATGACTCTGTGTTCGTCCAGTATCGGTATTACGATACATCGAAGGCATTCAGCATGCGGCCCGATATGAATGTATTTCTGGTGAAGCTTCTCGGCCAAGACGCAACTTTGAAGGAGGAGGAGACGAGGTTCTTGGACGAGATCTGAACTGATCCATATTTCGCATAACCTGACCGGTCCAAGCCCAGCCTGGTGCTCTTTCAAAATCCCAATGATCTGCTCCTCGGAATGCGGCAAGTTAAAGACAGGTACACGCTAGAGCGTATACCGGGACGTGAATGCTTTAGCTGCTCACGACTTTGCTCATGCAGCGAACGGCAGAATTGGGGGCTGCGCCTGCAGCATCACGACCATCTGCTGGACGGCAGGATTGGGCCGAGGTTGCGGTTCTAAGGAGCCGTGATTGGCGGTGGTTTTCTTCGCTTGCCCGAAAGCGCATTGCCCGCAATGGCCGCGAGCAGAACAGCACCTCCGATCAGAGTGTTCGCAGTCGCGGTTTCCCCGAGAAACAGCCAGACCCAGAGTGGTCCGAGCAGCACCTCGGCTAAGGACAAAAGGGCGAGTTCTGCGGCGGGTAGGCTACGCGATCCTAATGTGTAGAGGATCAGACCTGCGCCGACTTGGAATACCCCCATGCCCATTGCAATGCCGCCATCACTGGGGCTCAGCACGAAGGAGAGCCCGAGGCCCAAGCATATGGCCGAAGTGATGGCGATCGCGAAAATGCCCGAGAGGAACACCGCTGGCAGCATTTCCCCTGTCCGCCCCCATCGCAACGCCACGGTGAAGACTGCAAAACCGAATGCCGAACCAAGCGCGGCAAGGCTGCCTTTCAGGGCGACGCCTCCGGACTTGTCGGCGACCATGATCCCGATCCCGCCGATTGCGACGGCGATCGCTATCCAGGTTGCGGCGCGGACAGGTTCTCGCGGCACTATCCATCCGAGCACCGCAGCCATAAACGGTGCTGTCGCAAACAGAAGCATGGCATTTGCGACCGAGGTGTTCTGGATCGCGTAGATTCCGCCTGAATAGGCCGCAACCAGTGAAAGCCCTGCGATGACAGCGGGGGCGCCGATGCGTCGGATCTGAACAAATGGGCTTTCGCCAGACCGCACGCGGATAAGCACGTAGAGAAACAGCGACATGCTGATCGACCGGTAGAGCAGTATCTGCCACACGACAGCGTCTTCGATCAGGCGAATACCAAGGCCGACCGTCGACCACAACACACCCGCCGCAAATACGAAGAGCACACCGTACTTGTGGGCATCGGCAGTGGAAGGGGCTGTGGTGATTGATGTCATGTCTGGCCGATTAAGAATGTCACGTCGTCAAGATTAACCTTGGGACGAGTGTGCCGATCACCCATTTGCGACATTGCCGGTGGTTGCTGCAGAGTTTCTCGGAGAATCAAAATCGCCAGTAATTTCACGATCGGCAAAAATGGCGGCGTGGTGCCAACGCACGGTATTTCATTGAAGACGGCCGAATTGGGCCGTTTAAGGCGTCGGTCGCTATCGTCATCGCCCCAAACTTTCTGTAGCATTCGTATGAGTTTACCGACGGACCTTACATGAACCCTACGGAAATCGCAGACGCCCTGGAAGAAATCGCCACTCGCCCGTTCGACGGTGGCGAGTTCCCGTTTGCGTTCGCCGCCGCCATGGGAAGTCCGCAAGCCACGGTTTCAAAGCTCCGCAGTGGGACGATCAACAAGTCGAAGGTGCCCGGCGCGGTCCTGATGAACCGCAAGTTCTATGCCATGGTGACCGACCCCGGCGCGGTGGACCAGGGCCTGTCGATGATCCGGTCGGACAAGAAGACCACCACCCACAAACCGGCGATCCTGCTGGCCACCGACGGTGTCGACTTGTCCGCCGAACATGTCGCTTCGGGTGACAGCCTGCACATAAAGTTCGCCGACCTACATCATCACTTCGGGTTCTTCCTGCCAGCGGCCGGCATGTCGCGCTACAAGGCGGCGGAAGAGAACGAGGTCGACGTCAAGGCGGCTGGGCGACTGGCCAAGCTCTATGATGCGCTTCTCAAGAAGAACCCGGAATGGAAGACACCGGAACGACGGCATGACCTGAACCAGCTGATGACGCGGCTAATCTTCTGCATGTTTGCAGAGGACGTGGGCATCTTTGAAAACAACCTGTTCTCGCGCCTGATCTTCACCCATGCGGGCGACAAGGGGGAGGAGGCGCAGGCGTGTATCGCCTCGGCCTTTGCCGCGATGAACCTACCCAATGGCCAGCGTCAGGACCTGCCAGCCTGGGTTGATGCCTTTCCCTACGTGAACGGCGGGCTTTTCGCCGATGCACTGGACGTGCCAAAGTTCGACCGCGGGGCCTATCGCTACCTTCAGGACGCCTGCCAGCTCGATTGGCAAGAGATCAACCCGGATATCTTCGGGTCCATGATCCAGTCGGTCGCCGATCCGGACAAACGGTCCGAACTTGGGATGCATTACACCTCGGTGCCGAACATCCTTAAGGTGCTGGGGCCGCTATTCCTCGACGATCTGGATGAGCAGATCGAGAAGGCTGGCGATAGCCGCAAGGCGCTGGCAAGGGTGCTGAAACGGATCGAGGGGATCAGGGTGTTCGACCCGGCCTGCGGATCGGGCAATTTCCTTGTCGTCGCCTATCGGGAGCTTCGAGCGCGGGAGATGCGCGTTCTGGAGAGTATGGCGCAACTGGATGGCGGGGCCTCGGCGCAGATGTTCTCTGGCGTGCGGTTGGCGAATTTCTACGGTATCGAGATCACGGATTTCGCCGCGGAGACGGCGAAACTGGCACTTTTCATCGCGGAGTATCAGGCCAATGCGCGGTTCGGTGAGATGTTCGGGAATACAGCCCCGGCCCTACCCCTGCGAGATGGTGGTAACATCGTTTGCGACAATGCGCTGCGATTGAATTGGGAGGCGGTTTGCTCGCCGCCGGGGGAAAATGAGGAAGTCTTTATTGCGGGGAATCCGCCATTTGTCGGTTTCAACTCGAGGACGCCAGCTCAATCAGAAGACATGCGCTTCCTTTTGACCGACCGGCTGAAGAGCTTTGAGCGCCTCGATTTGGTGATCTGTTGGTTCATCAAGGCTGCTGACTACATTCGCGGTCGCGCTGGAGCGGGTGCTTTGGTTTCGACCAATTCGATTGCCCAAGGAGTGACGGTCAATGTTCTTTGGCCCGAGGTCCTGCGTGAAGGGATCAGAATTAATTTCGCCCATCGACCTTTCATGTGGTCCAACAATGCTGCGAAGAATGCGGCGGTTTCATGCGTAGTAGTTGGCATCTCATCTTCAAGAACTGGACAGTCAGTCATCTTTGACGGCGAACTTCGGAAGAATGCTAACAACATCAACGGCTACCTTCTCGATGCACCCGACGTAACGGTTGCGCAGAAGGGTCGGCCGATTTTCCCGCTTCCCAAAATGGATGTTGGCAGCATAGCGCGTGACGAAGGGAACTTGATTTTCTCGGAAGCAGAGAGAGCCCAGCTTATTTCGGAGCATCCTGAAGCCGCGCCATTTATCCGCCGTTACATGGGTGCCAGGGAAGTAGCGCAAGGCTTGGTCCGTTATTGTCTATGGGCGGAGACCAATGAACTGGAAGATGTGCTACGCTTTCCTCCGTTGGCGAAACGATTAGATGCGGTAGCCAAGTTTAGGTCCGAAAGCGATGCACAAGTAACTCGAGACGCAGCCGCTGTGCCCCATCGGTTTGGTCAAATCACTGGCAAAGGCGTGCCGAAGAAATCAGCGATCTTAATGCCGCGGACATCGTCCTCTCGCAGGCCTTATCTACCGGTCGAGTTGGTCGGCAGTGATGTTGTTGCCTCGGCAGATTGCCAGATCATCTTCGACCCTCCTGAATGGTGTTTTGCGATCTTGGCATCTAAGCTTCAATGGTGTTGGGTGAGTACCGTCAGCGGACGTATGAAGAATGATTTCCGCTACAGTAGCACCTTGTGCTGGCACGTTTTTCCAATACCCCGTTTTGCCGACGATCAACTGGAGGCACTAAACGCCTCCGCTCGCGCGATCCTCAAGACACGCTACATGCACCACCCCAAGACCATCGCGCAGCTGTACGACCCCGACGACATGCCAGACGACCTGCGCGAGGTGCACCGCCAGAATGACGAATTGCTGGAAACGATGTACATCGGGCGTCCGTTCCGCAACGATACCGAACGGCTGGAGCGGCTGTTCAAGCTCTATGCCGCGCGGATCGAGAAGCTGAAGAAGGAAGAGGCCGCGTAAATGGTTGATCTTGTGCGTATGACCTATGGCCATTCCGGGGCGGATGCCAAGACGAACAGCCTTGGCCAGCGCCCGATGCAGGCCCGCGTTTACGAGGCACGCGCCGCACAGTTCCTGCTGTTGAAGGCGCCCCCGGCGGCGGGCAAGTCCCGTGCCTTGATGTTCCTTGCGCTCGACAAGCTGGAAAACCAGGGCGTGAAAAAGGTGATCGTCGCGGTGCCCGAAACCTCCATCGGTAGTTCATTCCGCTCAACCGACCTGACCTCCTACGGGTTCTGGGCCGATTGGGAGGTGAAGCCGCAATGGAACCTCTGCCTGTCGGGCGAGGACGGCATGGCGAAATCGCAAAAAGTGAAGGCGTTTGAGGCCTTCATAGACAGCGACGCCAGCGTCATCGTCTGCACCCATGCCACATTCCGGTTTGCCTTCGACGCCATCGAAAAAGCGCGCGGCGTAGAGGCCTTTGACGATTGCATGATCGCTATCGACGAGTTCCACCACGTTGCGGCAGCCGATGACAACCGCCTTGGGGAGATCCTTCGCAAGCTGCTGGCCCGCGAGAAAGCCCACGTGATGGCAATGACCGGCTCCTATTTTCGTGGCGACAGCGTACCGGTTCTGCGCCCCGAGGATGAGGCGCGGTTCAAGTCTATCACCTACAGCTACTATGAGCAGCTTGAAGGCTATGAGCACCTGAAGTCGCTGGGGATTTCCTACTCGTTCTACCGGGGGCGATATATCTCGGCGATCCCTGATGTGCTCGACACGGACCGCAAGACGATCATCCACATCCCGCACCGTGGATCGGCGGAAGCCTTTGGCGAGAAGCACGATGAGGTCGGGCTGATCATGGGCGCGATCGGCGAACACGTCGGCCGCGATCCGGACACCGGGTTCGATCTGGTGAAACGCGCCTCGGACGGCAAGGTTCTTAAGATCGCTGACCTCGTGGATGACGGCGACGGGCGCTCGCGCATCAAGGCCGCGTTGCAGGCGGAGGCAAAGGGCTCGGATGGCAAGCGAGACGACGAAGCGGATCGGGCCAAAGTGGACATCATCATTGCCCTCGGCATGGCCAAGGAGGGGTTTGACTGGCCATGGTGCGAGCATGCGCTGACCATCGGCTATCGGAATTCCCTGACGGAGATCGTCCAGATCATCGGTCGGGCCACCCGCGATGCACCCGGCAAGCCCCACGCCCAGTTCACCAACCTCGTCGCCGAGCCTGGCGTGGAAACCACGGTCGTGGCGGACGCGGTCAACGACATGCTCAAGGCGATTTCGGGTGCGATGCTGATGGAGCAGGTGCTCGCGCCCAACTTCAAGTTCTATCGACGTGAAGACGGCGATATCCGCGCGCCTGTGGAGACGACGAAGGACGGCACGGTGCATATCGGTATAAGGGGCTTGATGGAACCGCCGACTCCTCGCGCCCGTGCTATCGTTGAGAACGATATGAACGAGCTGGTGGCCAAGGCTTGTCAAGCTATGGACCGGCGCGTTGTCGCGGATGACGTGGCACCCGAGGTGGCCACACAAATGGTGCTGACGGACATCATAGAGACGACCTACGAGAACCTGTCAGACGACGAAACAGAATCCGTGCGCCAGGACCTTGCCGCGCGGATGAACCTGATCGGCATGGCGAAACGCGCATCGCAAGAAGGCGGGTTTGCTGAAGAGGGCGAGGAGTACGACGCTGAGCCGTCGGAGAACCTGTCCCTGATGAACATGGTGAAGCGGTTCGTGAATGTCCGTGAACTGGATATCGACCTGATCGACAGCGTGAACCCATTCAAGGAAGGCTTCGACGTCGCCTCGCGCGCCTTCGACACTCCACTCTTGAAGACGATCCAGGACGCGATGATTTCTCAGCGCATCCAGATGACTGAAAAAGAAGCGCTGACACTGTGGCCGCGCATCAAACGGTTTCGGGCGCAGGAGGGCCGCGAACCCAATCCGCATTCGGCGGATCCATTGGAGAAGCGCCTTGCGGAGGCTCACGCATACATCAAGACGAAAAAAGCCGAACGCCAGCGAGCGGCTCAGTCGGGAACCTGAGCCACATGCCGCGCTACCGATCCCTCGATGAAATCTTCGACGAGCCGGATGAGTTCGGGCTGCTCGATATCAAGGAGCGGAACCGCGGCGCGGCGGCAACGCCAGACGCCCGCAATGCCGAGATCGTCTCGCAGGTGAATGCTTTTTACGAGTCGAACGGCCGGATTCCGGACGACAACAGCCTGGACCTCGAAGAGATGAAACTTGGTACGATCTGGCGATCGATCCGGACCAGTCCAACGGCAGCGATGATGGAGGCAGACCGGAACCGGCTTCTTGGGCATGGCCATCCAGTGGCACCGACCGCAACCATTGTCGAAACGGAGGCTCCGCCCGTGCCTGAGCCCGATTGGCGCGAAGACGTTGCCGACGAGGACGTTCCAGCAAGCCTTGACGACATCTTCGGCGATGATGACCTCGACGTGCATGACGCGGTTCTCAACATCCGTTATGTGACGCCAGCCTCAGAACGCCAGTTGCCTGACCACCGGGCCGACATGTTCCCGTGTCCGGATTTCGAACACTTTGAAGGCGGCTTTGCCGAGATGCAGTCGAAGCTCGAGTCCGGAGATCGAAAGGTTCTCCCGGTTCAGGACAATGTCGAGATCACGGTCTACGAAGGCGACTTCTTCATCCATCGCGGCCTTCTGGTCTATGTCGCCGAAAAAACGGAACTTTCGCGCAGGAGCGGTAAGCCGGATCACCGTTTACGGATCATCTTTTCCAATGGCATGGAGAACGATCCTCTATCATCTTCATTTCGCAAAGCGCTCGCAGCAGATAAGACCGCACGGATTGTCGAAAGGGCTGGGTTTGGCCGGCTCGATCCAGAATGGGATCAGGATAGCATGGCGGTCACCGGCACAGTGTATGTGGCGCGAAGCCTGTCCAGAGTCCCGGAAATCGCAGAAGTATCAAAGATCCTGCACAAGGTCGGTGTGACCAGTCAGGATGTCCGGCGGCGCATTGCCGATGCGAAAAACGACCCAACTTTCCTGCTCGCGCCTGTCGAAATTGTCGCCACCTATGAGTTGCACAATCTGGAACGCATGAAGGTCGAAGACCTTTTGCATCGCTTTTTTGATGTCGCGCGGCCGCAGGGTCTTGTGATCACCGACCGGTTCGGCAAGGCGGTCCATCCTCGAGAATGGTTCTACGTGCTTCCTGAGCATGTGAGCCAAGCCGTTCAGCTCATTCAAGAACGCAGGTTGCATGAGTACAGGTACGACAGCCAACGCCAGTTGATCGTCAAGGTGGAGCCGGGCGCTTAGGCGTGCTTTTCTATTGAAACAGGTTCGTTCGGAGTAGGGCGCGTGATCCGAGCTCAGAAGAAGGTGACCTCCCGCAGGCCTTGAAACGCGCCTTCTTTGAACGCGCCGGCTTTATGCAGCCGCGGGAAATCCGGGAGCCTGTCTATCTCGACTAACGGAAGCAAAATGTCAGCGCTGAACCATGGCATTTTCGCGCACCGGCTTTCATCATACATCTTCGAAAGTGCCCTTCCGACCGCATAAGCGCCGGCCAAGTCAATTTTGGAAACGCGTGTCCGATTTATAGGAAGCAGGCTCCCAGTTGTCGATTTACCGCCGACATTGAAATAGATCAGGTCATGGCCCCACCCGAGGCGTATGATATGTGTCCGGTCGGACCGTTGGATTGAAACTCTCGGAAATAGGTCCCTGACCCAAACCTTATGTTCATCGCACCAGTCGAGGGCTTCCTTCAACATCGCTACGCCGCCTAGGTCTTTCTTCCAGATCGGACATAAGTGCTGAAACCCGGCGAATTTGACCCGCTTCTCACTTCTGATGTCGTTAGCAACGAAATTGCCTTCGCGTGTGACCTTTGGAGACCACATTTGCTCTTCGAGCGCGGCTGCGTCCTCCAAACCTATGTGCATGTCATCAATCGCAACTTTGGTATTCGCAGAAATGGCTCTGTGTTGGGCTTCAATCATAGTAATGGGCGGTAGCGGTTTGCTCGGGTGTTGGTCGAGAATTGAGGGAGCGTTGGGTCGAACGATATCGTCAGGAACATCCACTGGCCTGTCTGTTTTCACGTCGTGGTCGACGAGCCAACGGTACGGTGTCCCGAGGTCCTTAGGATCATCATTCATGAGCGAAAGATGTGGCAGACCCTTTTTCAGGAACGCCATGATTTCCCGCGTATCCTGACGTTCCGCGCCCATGAGCCGCCCTTGAAAGGTTTGCCGATCTGAATTGCTTTGGCGGGCTTTCAGTGCGTTTTCGATGCGCTCACGTTCGATATCGCTCAGCTGGCGTCGTAGATACGCGATAGAAACATCGACGTCACCGTAGTCGTCTCGCTCCTCAAGCGCGCTGCCGAACAGCTTCAAGGTGATGCGCTGCAGGCGATCGGGATCGCCGTTGATGACCTTAGCCCGGGCGAGAAGTTCAGCAATGATGGTCTGAACCTTATCGCGCCCGATACGCTTTCGCTTGGGTTCCAGTGCGAGGCGAGTCCCATTCGGCGTTAGCTGCCAATAAAACAAACCGTCAAAGATGTCGGCAGGCTCCAAGTACCCAGCCTCGGCCATCTGGCGCAAGATGAGGTCAGCATGATGGGCATCGCAATCCAGGGTCCGTATTGCCTCTTCAAGCCCGACAGATCTTCCATTGATTGCTGAGCGCAGGACTGCTTGGACCAGCTCCAATGGTACCGTTTTTACTGGCGAATGCTTATGGGACCCTCGCTCATTCATTGTTCAACGGCGTCGCAGAAAAAAACCTCATCAACGCCTCCCCAACCTTCCCAAACGAGCCAGCTGCGCCATCATTTGCGATCCGGTTCCGGTGGATGGACTGCCCCCTGCAGGTGTCACATTTGCCATTCCCGGCCGTTGCGGCATTTGTTGGGCCCCAAAGAACTGCCGTGCTCTGAGTGCTGCATATTCGGCTCCACTGGCACCACCAACAAGATACCGATTGTAAGCCTGCTGATTGCCCATCGCAGCGCGCGCAAAGCTGTAGCTTCCTGCCAAGCCCCCAGACAGCGCTGGCATCATGATGTTCCCTGAGATCGCGCGAACGATGAACGGCGTGGCGATGATGAAGCCCTTGGCCATGAGGACCATCATGAAGAAGGGGATGAGCGCGCCTATATTTGAGGCCCCTTCCGGGTCGCCGAGTTCACCAATGAGGGCGGATGATACACCTGTGATTGTTGCGAACACCCCTGCGACGACGATGGGGTAGAGCGCGAAGGAAATCAGCGCGGACAGCCAGCGCGCGAAATAATCCTTGGTGACCTCGAAGAGGGTCAGGAAAATCATCACCGGGGCGATCCCGATCAGAAGCGCGATCATCAGTCGGGAGGCCACGAGGATGAAGGCGGCCAGTCCGCCGAGGATCGAGAGCAGAAGCACACCGACGATGTCGAGCATGGCGCCAGCCATCCAGTTCAGCTCGGACCCGGCAGCGTTCAGATAGTCGCCCAGCTCCGCGATCAGCCGGTCGAATTCTTCGGCGAAAGTTCCAGAGGGCCCCGGACTGCCGCCGCCGACGGAGGCTACCAGCGCGCCCGCGATACTGTCGATCCCATAGAGAATGGCAGACGAGAAGGCGTTGAACTGCATCCAATTGGTCGCGAATATCCCGATGAGCCCGATCTTGACCGCGAGCCAGAAGGCTGTGTGCCCATCCATGGCCCGATATTGATAGATCATGTTGATACCAACGAGGATCACCACCAGCGTTGTCCCCAAAACCAGGAGCGTGCCGACCGTTGCCGCAACCGCACCAAACTGGGTTTCGGCAGCGGTGTCGAGATAGGCCTGGGAGGTTTCAACGAAGTAGGTGACGACACTCATCGCGGGGCTGCCTTACCAATTACCTGCGGCGTCGCAGATGGCCTTGGCGGCAGTTCGGGCGGCGTTGGCGCGGCGGTTGTAGGCGTCCGAGGCTTGCAGCATTTCCCACCGTTCGTCGCTCGCGTAGCTCTCCCGAAACACGGCCTCGGCCGCGTCCCAGGACGGGAACCGGATCTCGCAATCGCAGCTGCCGGTCTGGACGATGCGCTCGAGATTCTGGGCGCGATAGATGTCCTGAACCAGAACCCGCTGATAGGCTTGGCGCAGGGGGATCTCCTGCATCCACAAGGGTTCAGCGGGCCGGTCCGGACAGACGTCAAAGCTGCGATCGAGGGTTGGCACTAGGTTGCGCTCGGCAACGGCGAAGGTAGGCGTCAGGCTTAGGGCCAGCGCGGCCAAGGCGAGGTGCTGCGCCTGCCTCATGCCGTGGCTCCGGCTGGTGTGGTCTCACGCTTCAGGAAGACCGTGTGTCCCACATTGGCGAATTCCGAGGAGCTGATCGACACCACCTCCCAGCCTTCCGCACCTTTGGCATTCAGGCTGGCCTGCATGTCGGCAAGGCTGGTTTTTCGGGTCATGGGAAAGGACAGGATATTGTATTCAAACGTCTTCATAGGGGAGTTCCAATCTCGGTTGCGCCGGGGAGGTAGAATTCCGTGATGCCGCGTTTGCCGTCATGCCGACCGGCCTGGATGATCACGTCGATGGAATTCTCGATGTATTGGATCATGTCGGCATAGGTCATCGGGATCTCGGTCTTGAGGGCCGCGATCGCGAGGCGTTGTACGGCCAATTGCGGGGTTTCGGCATGAAGCGTGGTCATAGACCCGCCATGGCCGGTGTTGATCGCCTCGAGAAAGGTCATGGCCTCCTTGCCCCGCACCTCGCCGAGGATGATCCGGTCGGGGCGCATGCGCAGCGTTGCGGTGAGCAGCACATCGGCGGTCTGGAACTCCGTATCCCGGTTGGCGATAAGGGTCACGGCATTCGGCTGGGTCGGTAGAAGCTCGGCGGCTTCTTCGATGGTGACGATGCGTTCCTCAGACGGCACATGGGAGAGGATCTTTCGCGCAGCGACGGTCTTGCCGGTCGAGGTGCCACCCGAGACGATCATGTTGAGTTTGTTCTCGACGCAGAAGGCAAGCGCATCATCGATCAATCCGGCGGCCACCACGGCGCGCAGCTCGCGCGTTTTCTCGAGGCGCTGTTCTTCGAGCTTGCGTTCCTTACCGAAGAGAAAGTCGAGTTCGATGCCCTCGAGCGGCAGGCTGGAGAAGAACCGCAAGCTGATCGACATGGCCGAGAGCACGGCGGGCGGGGTGATGACCTGTGCCCGGATTGGGCGGCCCTTGTAGGTGATCGAGACCGAGACGATGGGGCGGTCCTTGCTCAGGGTGGTATTGGCGGAGGAGGCGATCTGGTTGCCGAGGTCCTTCACGTCCGTCGCTGTTAGCTTCTGGTCCAGCACTCGCATGAAATGATCGCCCTGGAACTCGCCCCAGCAGTTGCCGTCAGGGTTGATACAGATCTCGATGACATCGTCGCGGGCGGCGGCATCGATCCGGTCGAGCGAAGTCTGGAGATAGCTCAGCGACATCGGTTCAGAAAATCTCCAGATCGCGGTCGACCATCACCGTGACGCGCGCGCCCTGGTCGACATAGATGACGGGCCCGATCGAGAGGTAGTCGCCGATCACAGAGTCGGTGGCATCGGCCAGATCGTCGCCCACGTCCTCGAGAACGTCTGCGGTGGTCTCATCCTGCACATTTGCAGCGGCCGCGCTTGGGGCGGCTGAGATCAGCGAAATCAGCGCGGCCGAGCCGAAGCGTTCGTCAAAGCGGGTATCGACAAAGCCGGTGACGCCGGAGCGGCCCAGCTCGTCTCCCCCAAAGGAACTGATCTGAATGGTCTGGTTATCGGGCAGGATGATCCGGTCCCAGGCGATGGTGACACGGCGCTGCGCGATATCGATGCCAGAGCGATAGCGCCCGATGAGACGGGAGCCACGCGGGATCAGGAGGCGCGTGCCATCGAAGCTGAAAACGTCTTCCGAGACCACGGCGCGGGTCTGACCGGGCAGGGAGCTGTCGAGTGCGGTTTCCATGACGGCCTGGATCATGGTGCCCTGGATGATGGTGTTGGATGGATTGGCAATGACTTCGGCCTGTGTGACTGAGGTGGGTAGCGCGCCGTTCAGCACGAAATCCGTCACCTCACCAAAGGTGCGCTCGGTCAATGCCGTCTCATTCGCTCCGGAGGTGCCACCAAAGGCGATGGTCGGTGAGGCGATGCGGCGTTCCTGAAACGCGCGCTCTTCGGCCGCGCGACGCTCGAGCTCGGCCATGCGCCGGGCCTCTTCCTCACGGCGCATTCGTTCGTCTTCCCGCGCGCGCAGCTCGTCCTCAGACGGCCCCAAGGGCGCAGGGGCAGGACGGTTGGCTTCGAGCTGGGCCAGCTCGAGATCCATGCGGAGTTGTTCAAGTTCGCGGTCGCGCGCTGTGAGTTCATCCCGGAACTGCTGTTGCGCGGCCTCGGATGCGGCTTGCAAGCCGGCGATCTGTGCGGTCAGCGCGTCGATGGCCTCGGCCGCAGCCGTGTCTTCCTCGACCACGGGTTCCGGCGCATTGCGCAGCTCTTCGATCTGGGCCTGAAGTGTTGCGAGCTGCGCCAGAAGTTCGGCATTGGGCTCGACGGGCTCGGGCGCGACTAGAACCACTTCGGGCTCGGGCGGGGGCAGGGTTTCGATAGCGCCGAACCCGTCGCCCTCGTTTTGAAACACATCCGGTGTGGCCGTGGGCAGGGTTTCCTCTTCCTCGGGCTGTGAGAGAAGATAGAGCAGGGCACCACCCGCGCCGATGACGAGGATCACGACCAGCGCGAGAAGGGGCGACCGGCGCTGCGCCGCTATGGGGGCGCGGGCACTGCCTTTCTCAAGGGCGGCGAGGCGTCTTTCCAGCTCGGTGTTCCCGGTATCGCTCATGAGGCGGCCTCCGCGGGCGGGACCGCCTCGATGCAGACCACCTCTTCGCCAAGTCGCAGCACCCATTGCCGGTTCACGCCCGAGACCCGGATCACGCCGTCTTCGGTGGCTTGGGTGTTGACCGTCCGCTCACGGCCATTCGCGTAGCGGAAGATCGCGGGCACCGGCGCGTTTCGCGGGAATGCGAAATACGTAAACGTCCCGTCATCCCAGACGCGGGAAGGCGTGAACTCTGTCCGTGCACTGGCGCCGTAATTGTAGTTGGGGGCTTGGGCCGCAATGGCACGTGTGGGCCGCGTGTTGTCGTCCGGGTAGCGGAACTGGACCACGTAGAAGGTTGGGCTGCGAGTTTCCTGGACGTTGAAGTAGTAGCTTCGGCGGTTGGTGTAGACCGTTATGTTGGTATGGACGCCGCGCGCCACCGGCTTGATCGCGAAGGCCTGGCCACCGGGGACGCCGTCGATTTCGAAGCCCTCGGTATCGCCTGCGATGATCGAGCGGATGCTCTCGCCTTCGCCAAACTCGACCGTTGTGACATGCGTGAGAGAAACATTGAGGCGATAGACCTGACCCTCCTGGTAGGTGGCCAGCCGCACCCGGCTATCATTGGACCCGCCACGCGGGATGGCCTCGGCCATGGTGAGGCTGGGCAGCAGGGCAAATAGGCCAACAACAAAGAACTTTTTGATCAAACTAATTCTCCAATCTGTCGGAGCGGATGGAATACTCGAGCACGGTGAAGCCGAAGGGATTGGTCCAGACTTCGTCGATGGAGCGACGGGTCTCGGGGCGGAACTCGAAGAGAAGCGTGGCGGTGAAGAGCCCCGTCTGGACGCCATTGAGCGAGGTCAGACGCTTGCGCAGGCGCACGGTGGCGCGGTTCGTGCCGATCCGGTTGATGCTGAGGATTTCGACGTCGAGCCGGGCGTTCGGCCCGTAGACTGTTGGCGGGTAATTCTCATTGGCGCTGTTCCAGATCTGGCGCAGGCCGCTTTCAGCGGCCCCGTCCGAACGGCGCAGCACGCTGCGAATGCGCAGATCATTGTCGAGCTGGTTGTAGATTTCGCGGTCGGTCACGTAGCGGAAGACCTCCGCCTCGATGATGGCCTGGTTGGCGGTGACGGATGTGGCGCCGACGGACGCCTCGGGCAGGGCAAAGCCGGTGGCGGGATCATAAGGCACGACGACCGGAGGTGGATCGACATCGAGGATCGCAACCGCCGCCGCGCTCAGGCACCCGAGTATGCCGAAGATGAGGCCGATGAGCCCAAGGCGCTGCCAGAGCCGCTCCCTTCGGAGCGCCCCGTAAACCAGTTCCTCTTCGATAATCTCTTGTTCACTCGCCACGCGTCACACCCCGCTCTCGGCGTTTCGAAATAAGCTGAATCGGTTCTTCGCTGCCTCTCGCTTCGTTTGAGCACGAAAACCGATATTTGTTTTTGCGGGTCAATTTCGAAACGCCTTAATCAGCCCGCAACTCGGGCAGGGTGAAGTCCATGAAGCGCTGCTCCTCGGCGATGGTGGCCGCATCGATCACGCCGCCCGTGCCATCGCCCACGGTCTGCACCGCCTCGAGCTGCCACATGGCGACCAGAGCGATGGCAAGTTCAGCCGTCACGCGGGTGTTGAGATCGACGCTTTCCTTCAGCTCATCCATGTCGTCGATCAACCCGACCAGCCGGTCGACGCGCTCAAGCGACTGGCCCGCATCTTCGTAGCTGTTCTGGGCGGCGGCTGAGACCAGCGCACCGGTTGTGGCTTGGGTCGCTATGCGGTTGGCGCCGGGATTGCCGCTCGTGGCCATTTCCGAGAGCGTGTCATCGTCAAACCCGAGATCGGCCAGCACCCGGTCCATCTGGGTTTCGATCTCGCTCGCGCCAGAGCCGGTCAGACGGGAGAAATCCCCTGTTTTGATGGCTTCGATGGTGGCGATGATATCTCCGAACTCCTGGTCGAGCAGGCCGTTCAACTCTTCTTCCATCTGGGTGCGGATGATCTCGGGCAGTTCGGCGAGGCGGGTGAGCGCTTCGTAGGTGCGTTGCAGCTCCGCGAGTTGATCCGTGAGTGTGGCAAGCTGTTCGCGGAGCTGCGTCAGCTGCTCGTTCTGCAGGATCTCGTCTTCGATCATCTGCCGGAGCTGCTGGATGTTTTGCGCGATGTTCTGGGTGTCGACGACCGGCACGCCTTGCGCGAAGGCGGGAGATAAGGCGCACAGATGCAAACCAATCCCAAGTGTTGTGGCCAAGGCCGTCCTCACGAGCAAATGTCCCATCATTCAATCTCCCTGATTGTGAAGTCCATAAATGCGCCCTCGGCCATGCGGGCGCTGGCCTGCGCCAATTCTTCTGCGCTCAGGACACGGGTCCGCGCCGCCTGAAGCCGGATGCGCGCGGCAACGAGGCGCACGAGTTCGGCGCGGGCATAGGTGTTGAGCGCCATGCTTTCCTGCACGTCGTCTGTCTCGGAAATCCGCTCGACGATATCGCGGATGCGCAGGGCGGCCTGACGGATCGCTTGGGGCGAGTTGTTGCCGTAGACCGCGGCCCCATGGCCCGTGAGTGAAAGATTTGCATTGGCGAGAAGCGCGGGGTCGATGGTGCCAAGTGCCTCGATGCCCCCGATGCGGCTGAGGTAGAGATTGTAGCGTTCTGGAATGACCTGAACGTAGTGCTGCGTCTCGGCAAAGGGTGGCACGCCGCCGTACTCGAAGACTCGACCGGGTCCCGCGTTATAGGCGGCGAGTGCGTTGATGATGTTGCCATCGAAGGTGTTGAGTTGGGTCGCGAGATAGCGCGCGCCGCCATGCACCTGAAGGTAGGGGCTGTCGTAGTATTCCGGGTTGATGCCGAGATCGCTGGCAGTGCCCGGCATGATCTGGGTGAGGCCGAAGGCGCCAACCGGGGACCGCGCGCCGATGGTGAAGCGGCTTTCTTGCCAGATGAGGGCTTGCATCAGCGCGCGCCACTGGACGGGTGAGAGGCCTGCGCGGCCCACACCCGCAAAGCCGCTGGTTTCCTGAGCGACGCGGATGATCAGCTGCTCGATGTTTGCAGCGGCATCTCCGAACATCTGCGCACCGCCGGGGTTGGGATCGATATTTGCCGTACCGTAGACGGCTTCCACGGAGCGGTCCGCATCGCCGCTGCCGCTTTCCAGCCTTGAGACCATCGCGGGCAGGCCTTGTCCCCCGAAGCTGGTCTGGGCATCGAGGATGCGCTGCAGGGCTTCCAGCTGTTCGCGCTCGATCTCGGAGATGAGTTCACGCACGGAAAGTTTGTCGGCCTGGAGGGCGAGGTCGGTTTCCCGATCCCCGGTCTCGACGATGTCGCGCGCGGTCAGCCCGCTGTCATTGGTCGGCACACCTTGGGAAAAGGCGACGCCAGGAAACAGGCAGAGCAACAGGATCTGGGTCAGCTTAGACGTCAATGCCGCCCTCCGGGGTGCCAAGGGGCGTGAAGTCGCAATCGGGCGCGACGGGTGCCGTGGAGGCGAGGAAGGTAAAGCAGTTGGCCTGTGGCTCCTGGTATTGGGCACAGGAGGCCAGAACGCCGAGTGCGGCGAGGAGAATTAGAATACGGGTCATGAAAGCCTCCAGAAGTCCGGGCGGTCGCGGTAACCGGCGCCCACGAGCGCTTCGCCTTTTTCCATGCCGCCGAGGATGGTGAGATTGGGGCCCAAGGCGCTGAGATCAGCATCGACCACAATCGAGCCCTGGTCATCGCGAATAAGTGCCAAGCGGCTGTCGCTGCCGGTGTTGAGAAGCACGTCGAGTTCCTTCTCGTAGAGGTTCAACATCGCGTAGTCGGCGGCATGCGCCCGGATATTGGGCAGCAGGATCTGGGTTGGCACCGCCTCGACGATGGTTTTGCCGGTGCGGGTGCGCTCGAGCTGGCTCGCGTATTGCGTCATCATCACCGCGACCGTGTTCTGCTTGCGGGCGGTCACCAGCCAGTTCGAAAGCCGCTCGGCGAAATAGGCGTTGTCGAGTGCCTTCCAGGCCTCATCGATGATGATGATCGTGGGGC
The DNA here is from genome assembly GCF_058892305.1 of Pelagimonas sp. NCBI lineage: Bacteria > Pseudomonadati > Pseudomonadota > Alphaproteobacteria > Rhodobacterales > Roseobacteraceae > Pelagimonas > Pelagimonas sp. The sequence continues at coordinate 94,421 of NZ_JBZXVN010000014.1, read as the reverse complement.
GCCGGTCCTCGATCTCGCGCTCGACCCGGCGGAAGAGATAGGAGAGGACCGCCATCCGCTCCTTCTCGGCCTCACTGTCGAGAATGCCGGTGAGATCGAAGCCGACCACATCGCCCTCCAGCGAGAACGTGTCTTCCAGCGTCTGCCCGAAGATCCAGCCGTAGCGGCCCTCTTCGGTCCACTCAAACAGGCGCTGGTGCAGATCGCCGCCATCATCGGTGGAGACGAAGAGCGATGCGAAATCCCGCCAGTTCCGCAGTGCCGGATTGGAAGCCTGCGCGTTCTGGCGCACGACTTCCTGGATGCGGTTGGTCTGGGCAGGCGTCAGCGGTTTGTCGGCACGGTGGAGCAAGGTGGCGAGCCAATCCGAAAGCCAGGCGGTGCCGCGCGCGTCGACTTCGGTCCAGAGGGGATTGAGCCCGGTGGCTTGCCCGGCTTTCAAGGATGCATAGCGCCCGCCATTGGCTCGGACCGCCATCTCCATACCGAGACGGTAGTCGAAGACGAAGATCCGCGCCCCTGCTCGACGGGCCTGCGTCATGAGAAAGGCAGAAAGCACCGACTTGCCTGACCCCGGCCGCCCCATGATCAACGTGTGCCCGCTGGTGGGTTCTTTGTCGGGGCTGCCCTGCTCGTGATAGGAAAACCGGTAGGCGCTCTGTTCCGGGGTGGGGAACAGGGTGATGACCTTGCCCCAGGGCACCTTGCTGGCGGGTTTGCCGAGCTGCGTCCGGTGGAACGCCGCGAAATCCGCGAAATTGCGATTGGTGATGGCGCTGGCGCGCACGCGCTTGGGCTGGTTGCCGGGATGCTGGCTGAGGTAATGCGCCTTGGCGGCGACCCGTTCGCCGATCATCTTCACGCCCTCGGTGGCCGCGGCGTTGACGATCTCGGCGCTCAGGGTCTGCAGCTCGTCCAGCGTGTCGCAGAAGATCGTCACGACCAAATGGTGTTCACCAAAGCTCTGGCGTTTGGCCTCGAGATCATCGGCCGCGATATCGAGCGCTTCCATCAGCGAGAGGGCCGCATCCTGCGAGGCCTGCATCTGGCGCTTCTGTCGTTTGATCCGGCCCGCCATGAGGTTCGAATTGATCGGGGTGAAGGAATGCGTCACGATCATGTCGACCGGCAGGTTCAGCATGTCGAACATGGTGCAGGAGGTGGCCTCGGCATATTCCCCGATGGTGAAGCTCTTGCCGTAGCGATGCCCCACGACGCCTTCTGAAAGCTCAAAATGATCCTCGAGGAAGGTCACGCGGGTGTTAGCGACGTTGAAGGACAGGAAGCCGTAGGTATTGGCGGGGTAGAGCGGCAGTTCTGTCCCCGTGTTGAGCGCCCCGAGAAACCCAATGAGCTCGCCGCTCTTCGCGGAAAGGACATGCGGGTTCAGCTCCGTCAGGCCCGAGAGGAAGACATTCACGGCCTCGCCCAGGCGGCGCAGGCGTTTCTGGGTTTCTTCCTTGAAGCGATCCGGCGCGCTGCGGTTGAGGAACGGCAGGAAACTCTTCGGGGGAGGGCGGTGGATCACCGTTAGGGTAAGCGTCTTGTCCCGCAGCCCGCTCGTCTCAAGCTTCTTGCGCCAAAGCCGGTCCACCTCGCCTGCGAAGCTGCCCTCGCACACCGGCTCCAGCTCCGGTGCGATGGCCTTGGATACCTTGTGGACATAGTAGCTGAACTCCGGTCCCAATTGCGCGATGATCCGGGCAAAGAGCGCCGTCACTTTGTCGAGATAGGCATCGTCCGTCGTGTAGCTGTTGGCCCCGTCGAGGCGGATGCACTGGAAAAGCTCGTTCACCCGCGTCCGCACGGTCCGATCATCGACCAGGCTGACATATGGGAGCATATGCGCGAGACGGGTTTCTCGGGCATACCAGTCCGGCGTCAGGGTGCGGGGATCGAGCGTTTCGTCCAGGGCTTCATTAGGGCGCATAGCTGTCCCCGCCATGAATGCTGCGGTTCCGGGTCGGCGGCGTCTCTTGTAATGCCGTCATCATCACGTCGATGAAGCGCGGATCCCAGTCGGCGGCTTTCCAAAGCAGCGGATAAAGCAGGGCGGCCACGCCCAGCACGGCGATGTGCTGGACCCAGACGAAGAGAAGCACCGAGCCAAAGAGCCAGACCATCGCGTACATGATGGGCAGGCCCAGGAGCTTGGGCGGGCGCACGAGGCCGAGGAAGAGGGGCGAGCGCTCAGCCACCGGCAAAGACCGCGGCGACGATGGTTGGGGCGGCGGCGACACCAGCGATGCCCACCAGGACCCAGAGCGCCTGGCGCAGGTCGATGATGTTGAAGAACCAGCTCAGAAAGACGCCGAGGACGGCAAGTGTCGCGATGACGACGCCGAGCGGGCCGGTCAGCGCATCGACAATGCCCTGAAGCAAGCTCTGGATCGGGGAGAGATCGATGCTTTGCGCAAAGGCGGGTTCGGCAATGAGCAGGAATAGCGCCAGCGAGGCGACAAAGAGGTTTGAAATCTGTCTCATGAATTTGATCCTTTCAATCGGGCCGCGACAGCCATGACGCGGGCCACGTGGTTCTGGGTTTCTCGGTAGGGGGGAATGCCGCCGTGCTGGCGCACGGCGTCCGGCCCGGCATTGTAGGCCGCCAGTGCCAGACGCGGATCGCCGAAGGTCCCCAGCATCATCGCGAGGTAGCGGGCGGAGCCGTCGAGATTCTGCAGAGGCTCACGCGGGTCGACGCCGAGATTACGGGCAGTGGCGGGCATCAGCTGGCCGAGACCGATGGCCCCCGCGCTGGAGATGGCATCCTGGCGATAGGCGCTCTCAACTTCAATGTTGGCTCGGTAGAGGTGCAACCAGTCCGTGACCGAGAGTTTCGCGCGGCGCAGACCGGAATGGCTGGCATAGCGCAGCGCAGTCGCTTCAATGGCAGAAAGAACATCGGCGCGGGGCTGGGGAGCCGGACGAGAGAGGGCTGCAAGCTGATCCGCGTCTGGGACAGGTTCGCTTGCCGTCTCACCCAGGATCGCCAGCTCGTCAGCAGCTGATCCTTGCCCAATTCCGTCATTGTAGTTCCGGGCAAAGCTGCTCTGGGAGCGGGACGGGGTCAGAGAGCCGTCGCTCTCCATGACCAGCACCATCTGTGCCGAGGCAGGTGCGGCCAGAAGGCCGAGGAGAATAAGGCTAGTCGCTAGCGCCCTTGTCGGTGGCCGCCAGCTTATGCGAAGTCCGCTGGCCCTCTTCGAGCGGCACATCGGCATGCGAAAAGCCGATGCCGATGAGGAAGGACACGACACCGGTGATCGTCTTGAACTCGCGGATCTTGATGTCGTTATAGGTCGTCCGTGTGCGGGCGGTGACCAGGAGCTTTTCGACGCCGTCGTCAGAGACGGCACGCATGATCCAGACCCCGTAATAGCTCGGGCCCTTCTTGTGTGCCGACTCCTGGCACAGGATTTCAGCGCTATAGCCGCTTTCCACGAGTTCGCGGAACCTGGCTTCCGTAACCACATTTGGTGCTTCGATGTCCCAGTTCATGGCCCGGCTCACGCTTTCTTCAAAGACGCAACGCCTGGGCATTCCTACTTGAAGCCCAGAGTTACGATAGTATATTAACAACCGCAAGATGTAATATCGCGGTTCATCTGTAGTTTGGTTACGCAAACACTAGTCACGGCCAGTGTCCGCGATCAAGGAGATAACAGGTTTGAGAAACCCAAGGTTGACAGACCGGCTCTCATTGCAAGCTATGGCCCTTCTGATCTGCGTCCCCGGGCCGGGTTTCACCGACTCCTGCCTCGCACCGGCCCGTCCCTTCCTGCCAAGCGATTCGCAAGCGGCCCGTGACTACGCCGACCTCATCCGTCGCGATTTCGAAGACTACATCCAGGATATCCAGAGCTACTTCCGTTGCCACGACGACGAGCGCGCCCGTGCATTCAAGGAAGCGAGGGAGGTCAGCGAGGACTATGGCCGGTTTCTGCAATTGGTAGGGGATTGATGGGTTATCCGGGGAGCATCAGACTTGCAGCCCATGGGAACCCGACGCCGATAACACCCTCAAGTATCTACTTTTTAGATAATAGATTTCATCCGCTAGCGACGTCACAAAAGGTATGTGACGCGTGGCAAAGACAATCAGAAGCAAGGGACAGGTGGCGCTTTGCCAAGCGTTGGTCGACGCCCGGATCAAGGCGGGCCTCGGTCAGAAAGACTTGGCGGGCAAGCTCAAATGCCACCAGTCCCTCATTGCCCGCGTTGAGAGCGGCCAGCGCCGGGTCGACGTCGTCGAACTGGTTGTTCTGGCGCGCGCCATCGGCTTTGACCCGTTCGAGATTCTGGCGATCGTCGAAGCCGCCACGGAGCCCGACCACAGGATTTGAACGAAGAGATTTGTCTGAGAATCAAGAGCTCAGTTCTCCTGGTGTGGCCATCGCTCCCATGAGGAAACCTAGTTAACCGAAAGCAACGAAGACCGGTGCAGGGTAGGAGTGAACACTCTGCAACCCCACGCCGAATTCGCAGCGCAATAGTGCAGGAAGTCAGTAAACAGTGAACGATGATAAAGGCGAAGGCGTCGCGATCGCAAATTTGATCGGGAAGGATAGGAGCAGTGTTGTTGGTTGGGTGTATCGCTGGGGTACAGGCGCGCTTGGAGTGATGTGGGGCGTCGAAGGACCGCAACCCGTATTTGAGATCCAGCCGGACCTCGGTGATGCGGCGAAGCGCGAAATCGACTTCGATGGTTTGACGAAAATCCTGCCACCCAGCGGTGTGTAAGGATTGCAATCGCACTGTGATGGGTGACCGTGATGGGCTGGAAAGGGTGTGTTCACCTTGAGGCAGCTCGCTCTTGATCGAGCGAGATGCTTCGGATCGGGGTGGGATGGCCGCCGGTCAGTAGTTCACCTGCTCAAACCCATAGTTGCCCTGATAGTCGCGCCAATCGACAAAGACGGACCGGTGATAGATGCTTGGGCAACGATCTCCCCATCGCTCTAGGCCCTCATGCACTGACGGAAGGGCGGAGGTGGAAGTTCTCTGCCAGGAGAAGCCACCTTGGGTCCCATATGTGCCGAGGAAGATCGCTGCATTGCGGTAGCAGTCGCCATCTCGAGGAGACTCACGCTGCCAAGCGGATCGCACGTCAAAGACGCGAATCGAGCGCACGAAATTGAACTCCGGGCCACTGATGTCGATGTCCGCACGATCTTGGACCAGGCGCAGGGCAAATTCCGCTGGGGCGAGAACGTCTAAGGTTGCGTCAAAGCGCAAAACGGCTGGTTCTGAAGTTGCGTCAGATGCGCGATGGTTCACGGGAAAGGGCTGGCCTGGTCGAAAATCATCGGCATTGAAATCGGAATTGAAAAGGGCGTCGAAGATCCGGACCGTCCCGCTCGATTGACGCTCCATCTCGTAAGACGCACCCATTGGGCAGCGCCAGATCTGCAACGGCGGTTCCACAGGCCAAGGCGTGATCCGCCGGATGAACTCGGCACGCGCACGAGAGCAAGGGACAGATGCCGGCCAACCGCCGGATAAACAAAGGAGGATTGCGCAGTCGATAGGATACGTTTGCGCTCGGCTGCTGGTGGGCAGCGAGATGTTGGCTAGGCTCAAGACTATCATCAACGGGGAGAAGAGCTTCATGAATGGAAGGCGCATGCTGGAGATCCTTGAATAGCCGAGGCCAGCATACATACAAAAATATACTATCGCAACACTAGATATACTTACGCGTAATAACTGTTATGTTAAATTCGCAACTTTCCAGCCGCTTTTTTGCGCCTGGAAAGTTCCCGGTAAAGAGCTTCTCGACTGGTTCCAATCTCAGCAGCCAGTTCTTGCAACTGGCCGCGTGGCGGAAGGCTATTATTGAGAGACAGCCAGGCATCGAGACGGTCCGAAACGGTCCGAATCGTACGAATTTCCGCGCGCATTCGGGTTTCCTGCACTGTCCGAGACAGGATTCGAACCCAAATCTCAACCAGGTCATCGTCTCTCCGCAAGGCATCCCGAAACTCATGTGTTGGAAGCAATGCGACTTCGCTGGCTTCACGTGCCGCAGCTTCGCAATGATAGTGTGCAGAATGGAGCGATGCTTCGGCAAGAACTTCACCGCGACGCGCGACATGGAGGGTCAAGACGGTTCCTTGTTCAGTCACCCGGCGCAGTGCAACCGCTCCGAAGTTTACCCGGATCATGACTTTTACCGGATCACCTACTGAAAAGAGGCTCTGGCCAGGTGACAACCGGCGGGTCATCGCACTGGCGAAAATATCGTCAAGCGCGCTAGACATGATTGCTATCATATGAGGCTTGCTGCGCACGTGTCACAAAGAGGGTGACCCAGAATGCGCCAGGAGAACCCCAGTGAAACCAATCCACCTTTTGTTTGTCGCAGCCATTGGCTTGCCTTCGCCCGCGATCACGCAAAGCATGAGCGCCCACGATGGCATGAATCACGGGAGCTCTGATCACACGATGATGGTGCAAGGTTCTTCGTCTGCGGGGAATGCCCCGACCCAAGGCGGACAAGCGGCGTTCGCCGCCATTCAGGAGATCGTGATGATTCTCATGTCTGACCCGGCGACCAATTGGGATCGAGTGGATGTTTCGGCGCTCAGGCAACATCTTGTCGACATGAACAATGTGACGATGCGTGCGGATGTAGAGGCAGAGGTGATCGACGGCGGCGCGCGTTTTGTTGTTTCCTCCCCCGATGCAAACGTCGTCGCATCGATCCGGCGCATGTCGTTTGCACATGCCGCGACCATGAACGGCACGGAGGGCTGGGATTTCACGGTGAAGGAAACAGACAAGGGTGTGGCCTTCACGGCAACCGGTGATGCTCCGCGCATCCGCTCTCTTGGATTTGTTGGCCTTATGACCGTGGGCGCGCACCATCAGCAGCACCACCTCGCACTCGCTCGAGGCGATATGCCCCACTAGCGATACTTGAGGCGGTATCACCATCGGCGACACGGATTGAGCGCTAAACAACCGCGAACTGCCCCATCATGCCGCCATCTTCATGCTCGAGGATGTGACAGTGAAACATGAACGGCAAGGCTTCACTGGCGGGCTGATCAAACCTCATCAAGAGTTCGGCGCGACCATCAATCAGGACCGTGTCCTTCCAACCGGTGTTCTGTGGATTCGGTGCGCGGCCGTTTTCGCTAAGCACTTGGAACGTCACACCGTGCACGTGGAATGGGTGCATCATCATGTTTGCCGACACGGACCACCGCTCCAATGCTCCACGCTGGATGGTGAAATCCGTGCGTCGCATATCGAACGACCGGCCGTTGATCGAAAACCGGTTCGAACTCCGGCGCATCATCATCCCCGGCCCCATCCCCATATCCAGTGTTACTTTGCGGCGAGTTGCTTTGGTTTCGTCCATATCAGGCCGCGATCCACCGAGGTCTAGGGGAAGTGCAGCGATACGCGCATTGAGCGCTGTGTCCACTTTGAACGGAAGTATTTCGAATGGTGGTCCGGCCGCTCGACGGCCGCCCATCATGCCGCCACCCATCATCCCCATGTTTGTGCTTTGTTGGCTTATAAGCGACACATCTTTCCCGTCCCCGAAATCCACAAGAACCTCATAGCGTTCGCCTGGTGAAAGGGTCAGTTCGTTCAACTCGATGGGTTTGTCGAGCAAACCGGTATCCGTAGCTACCAGATGCATTGCGCGATCATCGGACATTGAAAGCGTGTAAATCCGGGCATTCGATCCGTTCAACAGGCGAAGTCGCACGATGCCTCGGGGCACCATTGCCGTTGCGCTGACCTGGCCATTGATGAGCATCGTGTCGCCAAGGAATCCCATCATCTGGTCCGGCATCGACAAGCTGTAGTCCATGCGGCCGCGCCTATCAAAACGCCGATCCTGAAGAACGAGGGTCAGATCATCGATGCCATAGGTCGACGGCAAGCCCCTTTCATCATCCAACCCATCGCTAAGCTGAAGAACACCTGCCAGCCCCATGTGGACCTGACGCGCGGTTTCGCCGTGAATATGAGTGTGATACCAAACCGTCGCTGACGCCTGGTCGACCGGTAATTCCGGTGACCATGTGGCCCCGGGTGCAATGGGTTGGTGCGGTCCGCCATCGACATCACCAGGGATGACCAAACCGTGCCAATGTACGGACATCGCTTCGTTCAGGCGATTTTCTACTTCGGCCTGAACCGCGCCCTTGTTAGCGACGCGCACGGTTGGACCCAGAAAGGCTTGGTTGAAACCCCAGGTTTCTGTCGCTGTATTTCCCAGGAAGTTCGTTTGGCCCGATTGGGCCGCAAGCCGAAATCGCCCCGTACCTGTCGCATCCAGAAGCGGAGGCATGGCAAGGGGACCCGCCTCACGGTTCGCCCAGGAAAGCTTCGGGATGAACGTTGCAACGGCGCCAGCGCCGAGACCGGTAATCAGACCGCGTCGAGTGATCATTAACTGAATTCCTTACTGCTTGGCATCATGTGTGTTCGAGCGGCGATCTTTGCCGCTCAACTCTTCCAGGATTGGACAGTCGGGGCGATGATCACCGGCACACTCTTCAGACAGGCGCGTGAGCGTGGCGTGCATGGCCTGCAGGTCGGCGATCTTGGCCTCAATTTCATTGAGATGTTTTCCGGTGACTTTCTTGACCTCTGCACTGGCGCGGGACTTGTCCTCGTAAAGCGCAAGCAGCGTCCGGCAATCTTCAATGGTGAAGCCCAAAGCGCGCGCACGTGCCAGAAAGGTCAGTTTGTGAACATCGGCATCGTTAAATACCCGATATCCGTTCGTTTCACGCTTGGGTTTGACCAGACTGATGTCCTCATAATACCGGATCGTCTTTGCGGGCAGGCCGGACTGGCGTGCAACATCTCCAATGTTCATGCTTTTCTCCTTTATTCCGCCGGGGCGGGAACCGCTTGCACGGCTTCCCTACCCCTGGTTTCATTTTCGTCAAGAAGTGGTGCCACGCGGCGCAGTCTCAGGGCGTTCGTCAGAACAAATACCGAAGAAAGCGCCATCGCACCTGCCGCCAGAACCGGCGAAAGCATCAGCCCGAACGCCGGGTACAAAACGCCCGCGGCCACCGGGATCAGCGCGGTATTGTAACTGAACGCCCAGAACAGGTTCTGACGGATGTTACGCATCGTGCGCGTTGAAACTTCGAACGCATTGACCACGCCTCGCAGGTCGCCGGACATGAGAACAACATCGGCGGATTCGATGGCGACATCTGTTCCGGTCCCGATGGCGATGCCCACATCCGCATGGGCGAGCGCCGGGGCATCGTTTATGCCGTCACCTACGAAAGCGATTTTCTGCCCGCCTGCCCTGAGCCGGTCGAGTGCTTCGACTTTTCCGTCCGGCAGCACACCCGCAACGACATGATCGATTCCGGTTTCCGCCGCGATCGCATCGGCTGTCTGCTGTTTGTCACCGGTGATCATCGCCACTTTCAAGCCTTGGCGATGCAGCGCTTCGATTGCTTCGCGGCTGCTGGCTTTTACAGGGTCAGAGACCCCGATTACGGCAGCGATCCGTCCTCCGATTGCAGCATAAAGCGCCGTGCGTCCACGTTTCGCCAGATCGATTTCGGCTTCTGCGAGCGTTCCCGGGTCAATCCCTTCACGAAGCATGAACCTGTCGGCCCCGACCAGAACTTCGACACCGTCCACATCTGCTTTCACACCATAGCCCGTGACGGACTGAAACCCGGAGGCTTTGACATCAGCAGCCTTCTCGACTAGCGTCGCGCGTACAATCGCCTGGGCGATCGGATGCTCGGACTTTTCTTCGACCGCCGCGACTTGCGCCAGCACCGCTGTACGCTGAAACCCGTCTGTCAGGATGACATCGGTAAGTTCGGGGCGGCCTTGCGTAACAGTGCCGGTCTTGTCGAGCGCCACAACCCCGACCGAGGTTAGCTGTTGCAGGGCATCCCCCTTGCGAAACAAAACGCCCATTTCGGCCGCGCGCCCGGTGCCCACCATGATTGAAGTCGGCGTGGCCAGCCCCATCGCGCACGGGCATGCTATGATCAGAACCGACACCCCGGCAACCAACGCAAAGGTAAGCGCCGGATCTGGCCCCACAAACAGCCAGACAAGGACTGTCAGCAACGCAACCCCCATGACCGCGGGAACAAACCAGAGGGTGATCCGGTCCACGAGCCCCTGAATCGGAAGTTTCGCGCCCTGCGCCTCTTCTACCATCCGGATAATCTGTGCCAGCGTAGTGTCCGCCCCAACGCGTGTGGCGCGAAATTGGATACTCCCAACTCCGTTGACCGTCCCACCAGTAACCGCGTCACCCGGCGCCTTTGCCACGGGAACCGGCTCGCCGGTGATCATGCTTTCGTCAAGGTGGCTCACGCCATCTGTGACTTCGCCGTCCACGGCAATGCGCTCTCCGGGGCGCACTTGAACCGTATCGCCAACCCTCAGTTCTTCGATGGCCAACTCAATCGGTTCTCCATCCCGAAGAACCCGCGCCGTACGGGCCTGCAGGCCCAGGAGTTTCTGTATCGCGGCGCCAGTGCGTCCTTTTGCACGCGCCTCCAGATACCGGCCGACTAATATCAGCACGACGATGACCGCCGCCGCCTCAAAATACACCGCCCGCACCGATGCAGGAAGAACTGCGGGCAGGAACGTCGCAACCACCGAATAAGCATAGGCTGCACCTGTACCGACCGCGACAAGGCTGTTCATGTCAGGCGCACCCTTCAAAAGCGAAGGAAAGCCCTTGAGATAGAAAAACCGACCCGGCCCCAACAAAACCGCCGTGGTCAGGGCGAACTGAATCAGCCAGCTTGTCTGGTGGCCGATCGCGCGACTGATCCATTCATGCATGCCTGGAACAAGATGCGCGCCCATTTCGAGCAGAAACACCGGCAGTGCCAAAGACGCCGCCAGGATCGTTCGTCGGGCGATTTCACGAGCCTCTTCTTCCTTGCGGGCAGCACGATCCAACGACGCATCCGCCTCGGCAATCTCGGCTGGATAACCAGCCTGTGTAGCGGCTTTGGCAAGCGCCGCAGCATCCGTTGCTCCCTCAAGGTAGGAAATAGTGGCAGTCTCCGACGCGAGGTTAACGTTCACGTCGAGAACGCCAGGCACGGCGGCCAGCGCCTTGTCAACGCGGCCAACGCAGGACGCGCAGGTCATCGAGGCGACATTGAGCGTTACACTGGCGCGACGTGCTGGATAACCCGCCTCGTCAAGTGTCCCTGCGATTTCGCGCAGCCGTTCCGGCGCATCGACTGACACACGGGCGGTCTCATTGGCCAGATTTACCGAAACATCGTCCACGCCCTCCAGGGAACCAAGCGCGCGATCCACGCGCCCGACACAGGACGCACAGGTCATCGATTCAATGGACAGCGTTGCGCTTGTTGGGTTGGTCATTGTCGTCTCCGATTCCGGCTTTCAACCTTACATCTAGGGATTCCAGTTACTGTAAGGTCAAGGGCGAGAGAGAAATATGTTCAACAGAGCGAAACCGACTTGACCCTCCCCCTACTGGAGCCCCCATATCCCGAAAAGACATCAAGATTAGGAGCCAATCATGGAATTCAGTGTTCCCGAAATGAGCTGCGGGCATTGCACGGCCGCAATTGAAAAAGCCGTCAAGGATGTAGATCCAGCGGCAACGGTTAATTGCGATCTCGACACCCGTCGTGTGGCCGTTGATACCTCCCTTTCACAGGCGGATGTGAGCCTGGCGATCAAAGCGGCAGGATACGAGTCTGAACCTGCCGCTGCTTGAAAAACTGCCGCCTCAGGATCAGACTTGAGGCGGCACGTCCGTTCTTTCACTCGTCCCGGCCGGACCGGGCGTCGGAAACATAGATCTCCAGTTCGGATTGCTCCACGAAACCTGGTACCAAAGCATCACCAATCACGAATGATGGCGTACCGTTGAAACCTAGGGCCTGTGTCAGGCGCATGGAAGACGCAATGTGCTCTTGCACTTCCGGTGCCTCCATGTCCCGACGAAGCTGGCCGATATCAAGACCCACCTCTTTCGCGATGCGCAGAACCGATGCCTCTTCGGCGCGGCCGCTCATCCCCATCATGGCCCAGTGGAATTCTTCGTATTTGCCCTGGTTGCGCGCGGCCAGGGCTGCTTTGGCCGCAAACACTGATCCGTCCCCCAAGATCGGCCACTCTCGGTAGACAAGCCGCACATTCGGGTCGCCATCAAGCAGGCCCTGAACTTGCGGCATGGCCCTGCGGCAGAAAGAACAATTGTAATCGAAGAACTCAACAACCGTCACATCTCCATCCGGATTACCTAGAACCGGTGCATTGGGGTCTTGTTCCAAAAGGTTCCTTTGGTTGATCAGAACCTCAGCTTGCGCAGATGCTTGGGCGCCTGCCTGCTGTTGTTCAAGGATGGCGACCGCCTCCATCACGATTTGCGGATTTGCGCGGATTGTCTCAAGAACCAGCTCTCGTACGCGCGCTTCATCCAGTCCATCGGCATAGGCCGTGAAAGGTGCCATGATTGCCAGCGTAAGCGCCGCAATTCCTTGTCTGAATCTCATTTCAGTTTCCTCCCCGTTCATTGTCGAAACGTGTTCGTTCAGCCTGGAGCTGACGCTGACGCTCAGGCCAGGTTGATTGGATAAACGCTAGAATGTTCCAGATTTCTTCGTCGCCCAGATCATCGCCAAATCCCGGCATGCCGCTGTCAAACTCAACCCCTTGGTCGGCCAAAACAGCTTTCCCGCCACGCTTCGTGTAGTCAAAAAGCATTCGATCTGCGTGGTGCCATGTGTGCCCGGTCTCATCATGCGGAGGGGCGGGCAATCGCCCGTCCTCTCCCGGTGAGCGCCAGTCTTGTTGCCCCTCGAGATTATAGCCATGGCATGACGCGCAATACTCGCCATACAAAGCCTGTCCAACTTGGATATCTGGTTCGTTGGGAGCGGTTATGGATTGGGGGTTGCTTTCTTGCGAGACAACCCACCCGGTCGCGCCTATGAGGACGATAGCCGCCGCACCGAGCAAAATGGTTGGTTTGTTCATGATACGTCGATCCATGTCATCATGCCCGAAGCCGCATGTGAGAGCATGTGGCAGTGGAAAAGCCACTTGCCCGGGTTGTCCGCGACAAATGCGATTTCGCGCGTTTCACCGCCAAACATCAAAACCGTATCCCGCAAAGGCCCTACCGAACCATCCTTCAGCAACTCACGAAAATGCATGCCATGAAGATGCATCGCGTGCGGAAACGACGTGTCATTGTAAATTTCCAGACGTGCGGTTTCTCGACGCGATAAACGGGCAAGTGGAGCGTCGGTCATGCCGACCGCCCCGTTGAATGCCCAGAACTGGTTGGCCTGCGCGAGTTGGCGAAAGGAATTGCGCTCACCGTTTAGCTCTGCGGCATTCAGGCCACCCATCGCCCCTCCTTCCATGTTCAGGCGAAACCGTCGTGCTGTTTCAATACCCTCTATTTCCATGTTCGGGTTGGGCGGAAGTGGCGCCGGATCAGCGCGCGGCGTTGCAGCCGCGTCGCCGGCGACCGTGAAAGTCGTTTGCGAATACTGCTGCTGGTCATCAATTCGGACGAGATGAGCCATATCTCCGGACTCGGCAACAACATCAACGAAAAGATCGGCCCGCTCTCCCGGGGACAGCAAAAACGCCCCTTCAACCAACTCCGGCTTTGCCAAAGGCATACCGTCGTAAGCCATCACCCAACCTTTCAACCCAGCAAGGCCCAGTTCGAAGATCCGGGCGTTCGCCGCGTTGATTAAGCGCAAGCGAAGTCGCTCGTTGCGCTTGACTGGCAATGTGAAACCCGACCTTCCATTGGTCGCTATGTAATTGCCCCGGCGGCCGGCGTGACTGCGATCGTGCGGAGCCTCAAATTCCGGATCGATTTGGGCCGTTTTCGGGTCAAGAAGCCAATCATCAAGTATCAGCACCTCGTCACGGTCAACGTCCGCCGCAACCGGTTCTTCGACAATCAACGCACCATAAAGCCCTCTGGCAACCTGTTCAAAAGAGCGATTATGAGCATGAAACCAGAAAGTTCCCGCATCAGGGGCAACGAAATCGTAGTCAAAGCTTTTTCCCGGCTCCACCGCATCTTGGGTGAGACCTGCAACTCCGTCCATTGCATTGTCGATCCGAAGCCCATGCCAATGGACAGAGCTTGCTTGCGGCAGCTCGTTGACAAACCGTCTCGCAACGCGCTCACCTTGTTTTACCCGGATCGCAGGTCCCGGCATTTGCCCGTCATATCCCCATATCTCAGTCTGCGGATACGCTGACGGCGCCAACTGTACTCTAGCTGGTCGAGCCGCCATCACGGCCATCTCTTCCGAAGCAGCAAATCCCGCATTCGGCAGTGCTCCGAGTAATCCCACTGCGCCGCTTGCTTGCAGAAATTCCCGCCGTGATTGTGTCATGTCGTCCCTTTCGTTTTTGCGGGCAGTCTGGGACCGCCCACAATCTTGTCACCCACCTGAATGATCATCCATCAAATACGTTGCGATGGCCTGTCGATCTGCATCCGTCAGGAATTGCGTTCCTTGAAGAACGACCTCACCCATTGAACCACCGAAGGCGTCTCCGCTGGGCGTAATTCCCGTCTTCAGGGCGTATGCGAGCGCATCCACGGTCCAGTCACGAGACTGAAGCGTTTCATGGTCGATCGCCGGCGCTTTGTTGCCTCCCGGAAGAGATGGGTTGCCTGCGAAGTGCTCGTCATCGGAGTTTCGAGCGCCAAGGATGTTTCTGCCAGTATGGCAGGCCGCGCAATGTGTCGCTCCTTCGACAAGTTCCCGCCCACGGTTCCAGACAGGGTCGTTACCTTCAATCGGGCCTGTCCGAGGTGGTTCAAGAAATGCCGCGCGCCACAGTTTCAGGCCCCATCGTTGATTAAACGGAAACGCCATTTGATGACTTGGGGCCGGTTGAGACACCGCAGGGACGGTCTGAAAGGCCGCCCACAGATCTGCAATGTCCTGATCTGTGAAATTCGCGTAAAACGGATAGGTGAAGGCCGGGTAGTATGGCTCTCCCTCGGGCGAGATGCCCTGCCGAACCGCTTTTGCAAACTCCTCGATTGTCCAATCACCGATGCCATGCTCCGGATCGGTGGTCAGGTTTGCGGAATAGAGTGCCCCGAAGGGCGTGTCCAACTTCACACCACCCGCAAGTGGAGCGCCGCGGTCCTCAAAATCAGTGTGGCACGCAATGCAACCGCTTGCACGCGCGAGATAGGCGCCCCGATCTACGTCACCTATCAACTCGATTGGATCGGGTTTCAGGCCTATCGGCCAAATCACCAGTGTTCCAAGCCCAACGATGCCCAGTAACGCTACGCCGGAACCAAATAAGATAATTCGCTTCATCTTATTTTGACTCCGCACGGAATTTTGTATGACAGGCCGAGCAAACCTGACTGACCATTGCGAAGGCGCCATCCACCGGCATACCCGCAATGTCGTCAGCCGTCATCGCCCCCTGCATCATTCCACCGCCCATCATGGTGCCGCCGCCCATCATTGCGCCAGAAGACATGCCACTTTGGGTGCCTGCCATCATGCCGTTGTTGGCCGCTCTCGCCAGTCCGTCAGCATAGACCTCAAGTTGCTCGGCCAACTCAGTGAATTCGTTCCAGTTGGTCCAGACCGCATCCCTGGTTTCCGACGGGGCACCGCCACTGCCTTCCGGGAAAAGCTCTGTGAGATCAGCGCCTGCGTGATTTCCAATCGTTTTTGCTACCGAACGAACAGTGGCGGCATTGAATTCGATTTCGCCGCGCATCATTGGGGTGATCGCTTTAACGGCTTTTCCCATGGCGCTCATGGCATCCATGCGTTCTTTGACAATTCCGGTAGCGCCGCCATGAGCATAGGCGGCGAGCGCGGCCGAGGTGAAAACAAAAGCGGCAATTACGGTGAGTTTTTTCATCGGTTTGGTCCTTGATCTGTATGAGTTGATGTATCTGCAATCAGGACCGAACGCGCGGAGGTGGTGGATCAGACAAAGCTAACCAGCTTTCGCGTGAATGGCTGGTGAACGAAAATGGCAAAGGGGTTTGGGCACTTGAGACTGTTAAGTTCGGTTGCAGCGTTAGAACGGCGGTCACGTAACAGTCCAAGCCGGGATGGCAGTGATCGGAAATCTCCGCAAAATCTGCGTCATGCGCACCCCGGTGGGACTTCTCGTGCTCCCCGGCAATGGCGAATTCGACTTCGGGATGCGCGCGCACCGCTTCAGGAAGCGCCAAAAAAACTCCAAGCACAGTCACAACAACGACGCGGACTAGAAGACTTACCTGATTTCCTCTCCAGAGATGCATCAGTTGATCCCGTTCTCCCGTTGAAGCTCGCGCACGTAACGCGCAATGTATTTCACGTCAGCTTGGGTCAGTCCTTTGACCGGAGGCATGTTTCCGAACTTCCAGTGGTGCGCGCGCACGCCGTTTTTAGCGGCCAAAACGAATGCCATGTCTGAATGGTGGCTTGGCTCGTAAATCTTGTGAACCAACGGAGGTGCGACACCGTTCTGGCCTGCCGCATTTTCACCGTGGCAGTCCGCGCATTTTGCCTCGAATGCACGCTTGCCGAACTCCGCTTCAGCAGACAAATTGGCTGGCATGCGAAGCTCAACGATTGGTTCGCCCTGGGCGATCCGGCTTGTGTCCGGTGTCACCATCGAATGACCCTGAGTGGCGGGTGCGGGTTGCAGAAACTGCAACACTGCCACGGCCAAACCCGCAAGCAAGACCCCTCCAACGAACAGACCAGGTTTATTCATTTGTCGTCCTTTTCCCGTCTTGGGGCGGTTTTCTTCAGATAAGCTTGACTTGTGTCCCGATCGGCGTCCGCTCGTACACTTCCTCGATTTGCTCGTTGAAAAGACCAATGCATCCGTTCGACGATTTTCGCCCGATTTTGCGTGTGTCCTGGGTTCCGTGGATCCGGTAGTATTGCCACGAAAGGTAGAGCGCCCGTGTCCCGAGAGGGTTTATCGGATCGCCGCCTTTGACGTATGCGGGCCATTCAGGATTGCGCTCGCGCATGGATGGGGTTGGAGCCCAGCCCGGATTTTTTCGCTTTTCGACAACTTCGGTGTAGCCGCGCTTTGTCAGCTCGTCCGTCAGTGGCACCGACGTGGGGTAGACTCGCATCTCCCCGTCCGTTGTCCAATGCTGGAGAACCTTGGTGGTTGTGTCGGACACGATTACTCCCTTGCCCAAGCCGTCGAAATGATCCCGCCAGTCGTGCAATGCGAACGACGATATGTTGCGGCGCACAGGTTCAGATTCCTGCGCCCGCACTATCGAGGGAGCGGCAAGGAATGCTGACGCTCCAAAGAACAAAGTTCGTCTGGTGATCTGGATTGATCTGAACCTGCCCATGTCTTGCCTCCAATTAGTAGGATCATCCGCTTAGGTCTTCGGATTTTTTCTACTAGAAGACTGCTCGACATCAACCTGACAAGGCAGTGATTTTTGTATCCATATGTAACCTTGACCTTACCATATGTGAGGCCTGCAAATGGGGGTGCGATCAAATGTTGCGAGGAATCGATGACTAAAAAATCCAGCCCAACCGGGTCAGGCCACTCAAAGATTATGCACTACGGCATGATGGTGTGCTGTGCCGTTATGCTATTGCCGATTGCAGGCTATTTTGTTGCTGGAGGAACGATTGGCGGGCTTTGGGGCAAATCAGCGGTCTTTCTGCCGCTTGTGCTTTGTGTCGGGGCGCATTTCGTGATGCATAAGATGATGGGGAAATCCTGTCATGGGGCTTCAGAGGACGAAGGGACGACAAAGGCGATTCCATTACTCACGGACCAACGAATGGAAAAATCCCAACGCCAAGGGGTGTGAATTGGCCGGTCGTTGTCGCGTTGTTTGTGTAAGCTTGCTAGGGCTCGCAGTTACTGGCTGTTCTTCAACTGTTGATCAATGCGTCAAACCGGATGGCCCGGCGGTGTCTTCGAAAGGCACCGCTTCTGCGATTCCAGAAGGGTGTAGAATTGAAGGATCTCCTTCCGGCTCCGTGCAAGCCATTTCCTGCGCAAACGGGCGCCAGGGCTATGTAATTATTAAATAAATAACCATTCGAGAGGGTCTATGGAATGGCAAGCAGGCGTGGAGTTGTCTTTGGCATTGCGGCATTCGCAGCGGGTGTTATGTCCATTCGATACGCGCGATCATTTCTGGAACCTCTCCCCGAGTTTCAGGATTTGACCGATCCAGTTGGATTTCGAGAAATCTCTGGAGGTCCGTCATCAACCGGTTTTGATCCTTTTGTTGGTTTGGCTGATCCGAACGAGCGAACTAGGCTGCGCACTCCTAGTGATGTTCGGCAGAACCTCTGCAAGGCTCTTTTCGGGGAAACGGACGAAAACTTCGGTTTCGTTCCCTTGGCATCTTTCTCGGACTATTATTGTCCATATTGCCGGGTTCAGACAAAACGCTTGGCTGGTTTGGCGGAACAGCTGGGCGCTGGTGTTAAAGTTGTCTGGCACGAACTGCCTTTGCTTGGCGATACATCAATGCTCGCCGCAAAAGCTGCTTTGGCGGCGAAAAGGCAGGGTGCATACGTCCAATTCCACGAACGTCTTCTTTCCAGCCCATTTCAGGCAACACCTGAGTACTTACAATTGCTCGCAGAGTCTCTTGACCTCGATCACGCACGCCTGGTTTCGGACATGGAAAGCAAGGATGTGTTGCAAGAGCTTGATACCAGCTCGATCTTATCTGAGATTTTCGGGTTTATCGGAACGCCCGCATTGGTGGTTGGCCGTACTGTCATTCAGGGCCAGATTTCCGATCGCAACCTACTGAAAATTATCGACCTGGAGCGCTCAGAAGGATGGGCACAGGTATGCTGATGGCGCGCAGCAAGTGCCAAGTCATTCTTTTGGTTTTGACTTCAATTGTGTTTTCTGTGCTTCAAAATCACGCGGCACAGGCTGAGGTATCCGCCAAATTCAACTCTCCTGCTGTAACGGCGGCGCTCATTTCGGTCCAGAACGGTGTGGCCCCTGATGCGAACACAATATCTGCGGGGCTGGACCTAGACCTCGGTGAAGGCTGGAAGGCCTACTGGCGATCGCCAGGAGAGGTTGGTCTTCCTCCGGAAATCGACTGGAGCAGATCGCAGAACGTCGCGAATGTCAAAATGCTTTGGCCGGCACCAACCCGGTTCACGGCATTCGGGATCGAGAACTTCGGCTACAGCGATGAGGTCGTTTTCCCTCTGGAGGTTCAACTGGAGCAGCCAGGCAAACCCGTCTCCCTTTTTGCCAGGGTTTCTCTGCTGATCTGCTCGAATGTCTGTGTCCCGCAGAATTTCGAACTGTCGCTGACCCTTCCCTCGGGAATCGGAATTGATAATAAAAGCGCCAGCCGGCTGAGCGAATTTATTGCGCGGGTGCCGCTCGAAGAGAAGGATGCACAGCTGGAATCCGCCATTGCGCATGTTGATGACGGTTTTTCGGAATTGACGATTTCGGTAAAGGCCGCTGCGCCATTTCAGGCGCCTGACGTGTTCCCTGAACTCGGAACCGGCACCGCTCTTGGCAAACCTGACATTCGGCTGGGCGATCGCGGAACCCTGCTTTGGGCGCGCTTCACGGTGTTGTCATATGACGAGGAGCGCTCCAGGCCTCCGATCGTCACCGTTACTGATGGTGCCGGTCGCGCCTTCACCGTGACCCCCGACCGGGTCGAGACGCAGCCCGCGCCGCCTTTCCGCCTCAATGTGCTTGGTCCCGGCATTGACCAACTCGCCTGGATCGCGCTGGTTGCGTTTCTTGGCGGGATGATCCTAAACGCCATGCCTTGCGTGCTTCCGGTCCTGTCGATCAAGCTTTCTTCCGCCCTCAAACAGCAGGGCCGTGACAAACAGGTAGTACGTGGCGGATTTCTTGCGGCCGCTGCAGGCGTCATGGTGTTCATGTGGGGGCTTGCCGCCGTGCTTTTCCTGCTGCAACGCTTCGGAGTCATGGTCGGTTGGGGGCTTCAGTTTCAAAACCCCGTGTTCCTGGCCCTGATGTTCACCGTCCTGGCTGTGTTTTCGGCAAACCTTTTCGGGTTGTTCGAAATCGCTTTGCCATCCGGCCTGCAGACGCGGCTCTCCAATACTGGCCGCAGGCATGGCTATACCTCCGACTTTTTCACAGGCTTGTTCGGCGCGGTTATGGCGACGCCGTGTTCAGCGCCATTTCTTGGTACCGCTATCGCCTTCGCGCTCGCTGGTCGTGGAACCGATCTGCTGATCGTTTTCACCTTTCTCGGTCTCGGGCTCGCCACACCTTACCTGGTTGTCGCCGCATCCCCGCGCCTAGTGACCTTCCTGCCAAAGCCCGGCCGTTGGATGGTCGGATTGAAGCTTGTGTTGGGCCTGCTTCTGGTTGTCACCGCACTCTGGCTGTTTTGGGTTCTCACAGGCGTCGCCGGTACCCGGGCGGCGATTGCGGTTGCCGCCCTGTCAGCAGCCTTGATCCTGGTCCTGTCCCGCGGCGGCCTGTCACCCCGGCTGCGCTGGCCGGGAATCGCGGTGTTATCGATCCTGCCGCTCGTCGCATCCACCATGCTGGCGCAACCTGCCGCCAACCACGTAAGCGCAACAACTCAGGAATGGACGGCATTCGACCGCGCCGAAATCGCCCGCCTGGTCTCTCGTGGCGAGGTGGTGTTTGTCGATGTCACCGCCGACTGGTGTTTGACCTGCAAAGCGAACAAGGCACTTGTTCTCGATCGCGAACCCGTCCTCCATGCTCTGCGAAGTGATGACGTCACACAAATGCAGGCAGATTGGACACGGCCGAACCAGGCGATTTCGCGTTACCTGGAAAGTTTCAACCGCTTCGGCATTCCGTTTAATGCGGTCTACGGCCCGGGTGCCCCGAACGGGATCGTTTTGTCGGAAATTCTCTCGGCGGCAGCCGTTCTCCAAGCTTTGGAAGATGCCCGTCTCGCAACGCCGGTTGCCGCAGCACAGAACTAAGCTGATGCACATACGACCAGTCATTCTTGTCCGAGAAAGATACCCTAGCGAATACCACTCTTTGCCTTCACTTCGCCGTGAAGCTTGAGCAAAGTCATGGTTCAAAGCGCCGCAGCTCAATATCAAGAGCAAACTCGCAACTGATTTCTAACGGCCAAGCAAGCTCGGCACATTAAACGAAGGAAAACACCATGCCACCAATCAACCCCAACCGCAGAGCCGTTTTGCAAAGCGCTGCGGCCGCGCTGATTGCATCCACCCTGCCTGCAATTGCTCAAAGCAACTCTACACTCCACGTGATCAAGGATCCCAATTGCGGATGCTGCGGTGCTTGGATCAAGATAATGCGTGTTTCGGGGTTTGATGTCACCGTTCAGAACGCGTCAAATGAGGCTCTTTATGGTTACAAACTCAGAAACGGAATTTCCGAAGACCTTGCCTCATGCCACACCGCGACGATCGAGGGGTATTTCGTTGAAGGCCACGTTCCAGCATCCGATGTGCGTCGCCTGCTTGCCGAGCGCCCCGATGCGATTGGATTGACCGTGCCCGGCATGCCTTATGGGTCGCCCGGAATGGGTCCCGAGAGCGAACGAGACGCCTACGATGTGCTTTTGATGAAAAAGGATGGCACGACCGAGGTATTCGCAAGTTACCAAGGCGAATAGGGTGTCTTGAAATCACCTGTCTACAGGGTCGGTCTTGAAGCGCTTTGGCACTCAGTTTGCAGATCTGCCCAATGCCTTGCCTTCGCCCGCAGCGGCGCGCCAGATCAGCACCAACCCCACAGCGATCATCGGAAGCGTCAATGCCTGACCCTGTGTCAGCCCTAGATCGCCAATCTGCCAGGCAAACCCGGTCGGATTGCCCGCGCTGACAAACTGCGCGTCCGGCTGGCGTACGAACTCGACAGTAAACCTCGCCAGACCATAGCCGGCAAAAAAGACACCCATCAATAATCCGGGCCTTCTGAACCCGGCCTTTCGAAACGCAATCCAGAAAATGACTGTGCCGAGCAGAATGCCCTCAAGCGCCGCTTCATAGAGCTGGGATGGGTGGCGGGCGCAGAGCTGCCCGATCTGCTGCCCGCAATCCTGCGCCGCCCGTCCGGGGAATACCACGCTCCAGGGCAAATCGGTGGGGCGGCCCCAAAGCTCGGCATTGATGAAATTGGCCACCCTGCCGAGGAACAGGCCCGGCGCCGTAATCAGCGCCAGCAGATCACCGGTCGAAAGTAGCGACAATTTTTGCCGCAATGCATAGACCAGGGCCACGATGGCAACGCCGAGAAGCCCGCCGTGAAACGACATCCCGCCTTGCCAGATCTTCAAAATCGCCAGCGGATCGTTGGAAAACTGCCCGGGATTGTAGAACAGGACATATCCCATCCGGCCACCGAGGATGATGCCCAGGATCAGGTAGGTGACCAGATCTTCGAACTGGTCGGGCTGCATCACAGGCTGGTCATTACGCCACATTTGCGGCCGCGCCAACACCACCTTGGCCAACCGCCAGGCAATAAGGATCCCAACGATATAGGCCAGGGCATACCATCTGAGGGCAACCTCAAAGCCAAAGACGTCGAATGCGAACAGTTCGGGGGAGATGTCCGGAAAAGGGATCATTTTGGTATGCCTATCGTTGCGTCGGCCCGAGTTGCCCGGTCAAAGCTGTTTCGGCTGAGGTCCATCTGGACCTCGGAAGTTCTTCAAAGCTCGACTTCAGGCGACGGGATGCAGAACCACGCGGGTTTCCATGGGAACACGGTTGTACAGATCGATAACCTGATCATTCACCAAACGCGCACACCCGTTAGATACGCGGCGTGCCAGCGTCGAAGGTTCATTGGTCCCGTGAATCCGCAGATAGGTGTCGCCACGACCGGGCTGGAACAGATAAAGCGCCCGTGCGCCCAGCGGGTTGTTGAGACCACCGGGCAGCCCATTCGAAAGCCGCCCGTACCGGTTCGGTTCGCGCTTGATCATGTCGGGAGTGGGCCTCCAATAGGGCCACTCTCTTTTCGCTCCGACAAAAAACTCGCCCGCCTCATAGAGCCCAGGTCGACCAATACCCACTGTGTATCTGAGGGCTTTCTTTTTCGGCAACGTCCAGTAGAGCGCAAACTGGCCGGGATCGACATGGATTTCATTGGGCTCAAAATCCGTTTCGAGCCGGACCTCGCGGGGCATGAACGCTTCGGGCAACTGGTAGTCCGGGATAATCTCGTCATGCGCCAGCAGGGGTGTTGCCGCAGCGAATGCCGACATTGCCATCCCGCCTTTCAGTAAATCACGCCGTTTCATGGCTCTATCCTTTCAATTCCGATAACGCGCGTTCGATCCTTTGTCGTCTCGGATCGGTTTCCGGTGCGTTCTGCAACAAGGCGCTCGCTTTCTCATATGCGGATACTGCGTTATCGCGCTCGCCAAGCACGGTGTAGGCGTTTGCCAGCCTCATCCAGCCTTCCAGGTCGTCCGGCTCGTCTTCGAGACGGGATGCCAGGCGTTCAACCATGGACCGGATAAAGGCGGACCTGTCCTCTTCGGTCATGTCGCCAGCTGCCGCGACATCGTCCGCCGATGGTCCCGGGCCCGCTACCATCGGAGCAAAGCTGGCCAAGTTTACCGGGGCGCGGCCAATCTCGCTTCCAATTCGGTTCGCTTTGGCGACAAAGGTTTCCATCCAAGGCGCGAAACCCTCCGCTTCATTCAGGCGGCTGATCAACAGGTCATGTGCGTCCTTCGTTTTACCGGCCTGTTCCAATGAGACCGCCATGTAAAAGGCCGCTGCCGGATTGGCAGGGTCCAACCTGAACGCTTGGTTGATCGCCGACTGTGCCCGAGGCGTGACAATCCCAGCCTCTGCCATGACCAATGCTTCGGCAAGCCGCGACCAGGTTTCAGATGTGGCACCTTCACGACGCGTGATGACGTCAAAGGCCTGAACGGCGTCACTGTGTTTCCCCATGCGCATATAGGTCTGCCCAAGCAGCATCCACCCGTCCGATTGACCGCCATTTGGTTCGCTGGTCAGGCGTTCAAAAAGCTTCTGCGCCAAGTCAGCGATTTTTTGTTCTTCTTCGCGCTCGGCCTGAAGTGCTTCCAACGCACGGCTTGATGAAACAGGAGTGCCGTTAATCGAATAGTATCCAATAGCCAGAATTGGAACGAACAACGCGGCCAAATACATGGCGGCGTTTCCATCGCCAGCTGATTGCGGGCCTGCGTCAGAGGTTTTACGCGACAACGCCAGGATTCGCCGCTTGATCTCCATCCTGGCGGCGTCGGCTTCACCCTCGGAAATCACGCCGCGCTCATGGTCTCTTTGGACTTCGTCGAGCTGGTCCACCAATACCGCCGAGGTTCCATCCTCGGTGGCGACAACACCCTTGCCCTTTGCTAAAAGCGGCCAGGCTGCGAACAGCACCGCTATCAGGGTCATAAACCCGAAACCGGCCCAGATCATGATGGATCTCCTGATTTTTCATTGTCGATAAACTTCGCCACCTGACGCTCTTCGGCTTCTGTTAATTCAGGTAACGCGCTTTTCCGCCTGCCTCGCAGAACGATGTTCAGACCAAAGAGCAGAGCGATCAGCGTCAAGGCGATCGGTGTGCCCCACAAAGCGTAGGTCGACGGTTTGAATGGAGGCTTCAGCAGGACATAGTCGCCATAGCGTGCCTGGATGTAGGCCATCACCTGATTGTTGCTGTCTCCCTCCAGCAACCGTTCCCGGACCAGTAGCCTCAGATCTCTCGCGACGCCCGCGTTGGAACTGTCGATGTCCTGGTTTTGACAGACAACGCAGCGCAGATCCTTCGAGATAACGCGCGCCCGTTCCTCAAGCACCGGGTCAGCAAGCATTTCGTCGGGTTCCACCGCTTGCGCTGACAACGGCAGAAGGATCATGAAAACAAGCAGAACGACAAACCGATGCATTAGCTGTTCCTTTCCTCAAGCGCGCCAGCCTGAGTGAGCGCTTCACGGAACTTTGCAATGGCCTCATCGCCCACGACCGGTCCGACATAGCGGAAAAGAACCGTGCCATCCGTTCCGATGATGAAACTTTCCGGAACACCGGAAATCCCCCACTCGATCCCGATCCTACCGTTCAGGTCCGATCCGATCCGCTCGTACGGGTTTCCAAGATTGGCAAGCCAGCGCACCGCATCCTTGGGCTTATCCTTGTAATTGATCCCGAACAGCCGGATGCCATCGCGTTCGACCAGGTTGGTCAACACTGTATGCTCGGCGCGGCACGGAACGCACCATGAGGCAAACACGTTGAGCACGATCGGGCGATCATGCCCGGTCAAATCGGCGCGCGACAATCCCGGTGTTTGGAGACCCTCAACAGCTGCAAGCTCGAACTCCGGCGCTGGCTGTTCAATAAGAACCGAAGGGATTGCGTTTGGATCGCGGTTTGGATTCAGACCCCAAAGGAAGAACCCTCCAAAGATCATAGCGATCACAAGGGGTGCGAAGGCAAGAATACGTTTCATCTTCTACTCCGCCGGAACCGAGGTGGTCGCGTCAATGGTTCTACGCCGAGGCGCGCCAACCCGTAGCCTCCTGTCCGAAAGGGACAGCCCTCCACCAAGAACCAGCATGAACGATCCGATCCAGATGAAGTTCACCAGGGGCTCATAAAGAATGCGAAGCGTCCAGGCGCCGCTTTCTTCTGCATCTTCCGAAGCAGGCGCTGCAATCGAAGCGTATAGATCGCCTGCCAGGGTCGAGCGTATCGCGGATTCCGTCGTCGAGCTTTGTGCCACCGGAAATGTTCGGCGTTCGGGATAGAGCATCGTCACGATCTCACCGTCGCGACGCACGACCAACGTACCACGGTCTGCAAAGTAATTCGGGCCGCTAAGGCGCTGAACACCTTCAAACGTAACATCAAAACCGGCAATGAAGATGTTCGAGCCCGGCCCGACAAACACGACCTGTTCAGATTTCCAGGCACTCGATCCAACAAACCCGAACATTGCGACTGCAAGACCCGTATGAGCCATAGTCATACCATGGGTTGCCCTTGGCAGGTTTCGCGCGCGTCGCAGTGCCTCTTTGAAGGGGACATCGAAAAGTCGAATTCTAAGCGCCCATTCCCGTAAGGTCGCAAGGAACAGCCAGATCGCCAGAAGGATCGAGAGATAGGCAAGAACTGGGCCGCCCATAGTTACATACCAAATGGCGAGGACACCCAGCACCGACAGGATGGCGACGAAGCGAAGCCGCTGAAAGACCCCGGCAAGATCGGCACGTTTCCATGACAAAAACGGACCAAGCCCCATCACAAAGACAAGAGGCAGCATCATCGGAATGAAAGACGCATTGAAAAACGGTGGTCCAACCGAAATTTTGTCACCCGTCACGGCTTCCAGAAAGAGCGGGTAAAGCGTTCCGAACAGCACGGTTCCAGTGGCCGCCGCCAGAATGAGGTTGTTTACCAATAGCCCCGCTTCCCGGCTGACCGGCTTGAAGAGCCCACCGGCCTCCATCATCGGTGCACGCCACGCAAAAAGCGCCAGTGAACCGCCGATTGACAGCGCCAGAAGCATCAGAATGTAGAGCCCGCGTTCGGGATCGACCGCAAAGGCATGCACCGACGTCAAAAGCCCTGACCGCACGACAAAGGTACCCAGCAGCGACAGCGAAAACGTCAGGATCGCCAGAAGGATCGTCCAGCTTTTGAATGCGTCGCGTTTCTCGGTCACGATGGCCGAATGCAGAAGCGCCGTGCCAAGCAGCCATGGCATGAAGCTGACATTCTCAACCGGGTCCCAGAACCACCAGCCACCCCAGCCAAGCTCGTAATACGCCCACCATGACCCGAGTGCGATACCTGCGGTCAGGCTCATCCACGCGGCAAGTGTCCACGGTCGGACCCACCGCGCCCAAGCTGTATCGATCCGCCCCTCCAGCAAGGCCGCAACAGCAAATGAAAAGACGATCGAGAACCCGACATAGCCCAAGTATAAAAGCGGTGGGTGCATCGCCAACCCGACATCCTGAAGCAGCGGGTTCAGATCATTGCCGTCGATTGGCGGCGGAAACAGGCGTTCGAAGGGGTTTGACGTCAACAGCATGAAGGACAGGAATCCGACGCTGATCCAAGCCTGCACCGACAAGGTTCGGGCCTTGAGAGGCTCGGGGATGTTTGAACCGAAAAAGGAAACCGCAGCGCCGAATGCCGTCAGAATGAGAACCCAAAGAAGGAGCGACCCCTCATGGCTGCCCCAGGTCGCCGCAACCTTGTAAAGCATCGGCTTCAGGGAGTGTGAGTTTTCGGCGACATTCAAAACCGTAAAATCGCTGACAACAAACGCGCGCATCAATGCCGCGAATGCCAAGCCAACGAACAACAGTTGAGCCACTGACAAAGCCCGCGCCGAGCGCATCCACACTAGGTTGCCACGTGCCGCACCGAGGATGGGAAGCACGCTTTGGACGAGCGCAAGTGCCAATGCGAGTGCCAAAGCGAAATGGCCGAATTCGGGTGTCATGGTGTCTTCCAGTTCGTATGTGTTCGGTTGCGGGTTCGAAGCTCAAAGTACGGTGTGGAGTCGGGATTCAGCTTTCCAGGGTGCTTTTGCGCTTCTGGAATTCCTCCTCGTCGATTTCACCTTTGGCGAAGCGG
The DNA here is from genome assembly GCF_058892305.1 of Pelagimonas sp. Taxonomy (NCBI): domain Bacteria; kingdom Pseudomonadati; phylum Pseudomonadota; class Alphaproteobacteria; order Rhodobacterales; family Roseobacteraceae; genus Pelagimonas; species Pelagimonas sp. Next base: position 66,828 of record NZ_JBZXVN010000014.1, on the reverse strand, counting down.
TCCCTCAAAATGTCCAGCGCGTGCGGCTGGTTGGGAGCGCTGTTCCCATTGGTGAACCGGCGGACTGCAACCACAATCAGAAAGATAACCAGTCCCCAGAAAACCAGCATCATCAAACCGCCAAACATTCCATACCCTCCACCCCACATCATGTGGCCATAGTCCCACGGCCCGTCACTTCGCTGATCTGCGAGCGCGATGGACGGCACGAGAGCTGTCGCCGATGTGGATAACATATTGAAAAATCGCATTTCTTCATTCCTCTTCTCCTTGAATGGCATCGCCAGCGAGAGGGATAGCGATACTGGCTCGCACTCCGCCTTCTTCCAGGTTTGCCAGTGAAATATCACCACCGTGCGCGCGGATGATCGTGCGCGCGATGGCAAGTCCGAGACCATGCCCCCCGGTTTCGAGAGATCGCGATTCTTCAAGCCGATAGAACGGATCGAAAACGCGCTCCAGTTCGGTTGCCGGGATGCCCGGCCCCGAGTCATCGACGAAAATCAGAAGATCACTCTTTCGGACCGTGTAGCTAACGCGAGCACTCTTCCCATAACGAACAGCATTCTCGATGACATTGCGAAGAGCGCGCCGAAAAGCACTCGGACGAACACGCGCATGTATGCTTGCACCTGTTTCGAGCTCGAATTGCTCGACCATATCGATGCGAAGCGTCGATAGAAACTCGCCGACGTCCACCTCGACTGCTTCTTCAGATCCGGTCAGCCCGCGTGCAAATGTAAGCGTTGCGTCGACCATGGTCTGCATTTCTTCGATCGAGGTCACAAGACTGTCGCGCGTTTCCGCTTCTTCCACCATTTCAGCTCGAACGCGCAGCGCCGTCAGCGGCGAACGCAAATCATGCCCCAGGGCGGCAAGCAGCCTTGTCCGATCGGCGACAAAGCGCGTGAGGCGGTCCTGCATTCGATTAAATGCTGTTGTGAGATCGCGCACCTCTTTGGGTCCCGACATCGGCAAATCAGCCACGTCTTCACCCCTGCCAAGGGCATCAGCGGCCTTCACCAGTCGTTGCAGCGGACCTGTTAGGCGTGACAGCAAAAACCAAAAGACGACAATCAAGAGCAGCGCCGCAGTAAGGGCGAATGTCAGTGTTGAAAACAGTGGCCATTGAAGCGGCGGTCGTTCGAACCTCGTGCCCACATTCAGCCACTGCCCGCCTGAAATGGCGATAGAAAGGTTCATTTCAACCGCCGACAATTCTCCTTGCATCATGGCCATGTGCATTTCTGCCATTTCTTCCGACAAATGCGGCAACGGCAGTATTTGTCCTTCGATTTGATGCAACTCGACACGGATATCGCGGCTGTAGGTATCTCCAAGTAAAGCCCTGACACGGGCTTCGACCAATCCGCCGTCGGAGTGACCAGTATGCGTCACGATCGGCTCGTCCGACATGTCGAAGCGAACTAAGGGGGAGTTGGCTGCACGCAAAATCGAGGCATGTAAATCCGGCGGCGCTTCGTCGATTAGCCGCGCGACGTTTGCGGCTCTTCCGGCTGCCTCGAATCCGAAGGCAGCCCGGATCGCCAAGCTTCGCTCATCGACAAAGAGCCAAAGACTAACGATCTGCGCCGCGGTCAACGCTGCCACAACCAACAAGACCAACTGGACGCGTAATGTGTTGAATGGCCACTGCATCATTCGAGAACCTCGGCATCCGCCGCAAGGCAATACCCGCCATTTCTAACCGTTGTGATGATCTTTGGGCGGAGCACATCCGGTTCGATCTTTCGGCGCAGCCGACTGATTTGATTGTCGATCGTTCGATCAAGCGGCCCGGCCATTCGACCCGCAGTCAAGTCCAGCAGTTGTTCGCGGCTGAGCACCATGCGCGCCCGTTCGAGAAGAACCGTCAGCAATTTGAAGTCCGAAGTGGTCAGAGGTGTTTCTAGGCCCGCTTCATCGATTAGGACATGCCTGTCGGTATCAAGCGTCAGATGTGCGAAGTGCACTTTTTTGCCCGCGAAGTCACCGGCGTGCATTTCCGGTCGTTCGGATCGCCGAAGCACTGCCTTGATGCGAGCGAGCAATTCGCGGGGGTTGAATGGCTTGCTCACGTAGTCATCAGCACCGATTTCAAGCCCGACGATCCGGTCCGTCTCCTCACCGAGAGCTGTCAGCAAGATGATCGGCAAACTGCGATCTGCAGAAAGCCGTTGGCAAGCCGAGAGACCACTTTCTCCCGGCATCATGACGTCAAGCACAATGAGATCGAAATGTCCCAAGGCGAGTTTGGCGTCCATGTCATGCGCGTCTTTTGCAGCAGTCGCGCGCATGCCGTTCTTTTCGAGAAAGCGCGATACGCTCTCTCGAATTTCTTTGTGGTCATCGACCACCAGGATATGCGGTGCCTCGGTCATGTTTTTCCTTTTAATCAGTGCGGTTTCGAAGGGTCAGGGCCTATTTTGTCACCAATTGTATCAACTCACGGGTCTTGCGACAGGCCATTACAAAACGCTCCGTGCAGGCCATTCAAAATTCGATTTCTCATACCGAACTGAAAGACATCGAAACCAAACACGTGAGGAACCAATGAAAAAGATCTCCGTTCTTGCAGTTACTATCGTTCTTTCGACAGCATCAGCCGGTATTGCGTTCGCCGACACTGGACACGGCCATGGTGCCAACGCACCGAATGCCGGGCCGGGTGCCGGGATGAAAGGCGGCGGGCATAACATGATGAATGGCGGCGGGCATAACATGATGCAAATGATGATGCGCATGCACGCTGGCATGATGGGCGGTACCGGCATGGGGCAGATGGGCATGATGGGCAACGGCGGCATGTCGGGCATGATGGGTCCGATGATGGCCAAGTTCGATGCAGACGGTGACGGCAAGGTCACATCGGAAGAAGCGCACGGGCAACTTCAAGCGATGCATTCGAGTTTTGATGCGAACGGCGACAGCACTCTCTCGATCGATGAGTTCGAGATGCTGCACAGTTCCATGATCCGCGAAGCCATGGTTGACCGATTTCAGCATCTCGATGCGGATGGCGACGGCAAGGTGACCGCTGGTGAGATGACTGCGCCTGCTGACAAGATGGAGCGCATGACCATGATGCGCGGGAACATGAAGCCGGGCGCGATGATGGGTGGCACCGACATGAGCAAAGACGAAAACTGATCCGCGGCAACGCGGTTTCCCCCGCCCTGGTTGAACGTTGCGTCCTCTCGTTTGACCAGGGCGATTTCCAATCTGGAGTATCGGAATGAGCTATACATATGATCGGCTATTGGCCGGAGTTCACATTGATGACGCGGATATGCGCGTTCGCGAAGCACTGAAAGAGAAGGGATTCGGCGTCCTGACCGAGATCGATGTGAAGGAGACGATGAAAAACAAGATCGGCGTAGATATGGATGGGTATCGCATTCTCGGCGCATGCAACCCGAACATGGCGCATCAGGCTCTGGGTATCGAGGCTCGGATCGGGGCCATGCTGCCTTGTAATGTGATCCTGCGAAGCCTCGAAGACGGAACGGAAATCAGCGCGGTCGATCCGGTCGCGTCAATGTCCGCCGTGGACAACCGGGACCTGCACGCAGTTGCCGGGGAGGTACGCGAAATGCTGATTGAGGCGGTCGAACAGGCTTGATCGTTGTTAGGAGGACAATTCGAAATGAGATTTGATCGCCGAACGTTCCTTACGATGTCGGTCGCTATCTCCGCTCCGACATTCGCGACACCCGCGCGGGCTCAAAGCCGCAAAGTCTGGTCAACCAAGCAAGCGCACGCGGCTTTACTGGAGGATCAGGTCAGGCTCTTGGATATTCGGTCCCGCGAAGAGTGGCGGGAAACCGGAGTCGCCCAGGGTGCTTGGTTGGTCAGCATGCACGAAAAGCGGTTCCCTGAACGGCTGTTCGCAACACGACAATTGGCAGAAGGCCGAACCGTTGCCCTGATCTGCGCAACTGGCGGCCGGTCTGGCGCTGTCTTGAATGCTCTGCGGCAAGCCGGTCATGCGGGATTTGTCGACGTATCGGAAGGGATGCTCGGAAACCGTCTCGGCCCAGGTTGGATCGCCGCTGGGCTTCCTGTTGTTTCGATGAACGAAGCTTTGGCCGTTTTGCCCGCCGCGCTCCTCTGAACGAAGCTATGAGGCGACGAATTGCCAAGTTAAAAGACGAAGTCAAAACTCAAGGGATCAGGTTGAGCCAACGAATCCGACCGATCCTTTATGTGTTGACCTTCTTTGCACTGGGTCTCCTCTTGCTTGCCTGGACACCCGAGCAGTTCAGCTTTTTTGACCGCGACACAGTTGAACAATTCGTCTCTGATGCCGGGGTTATTGGCCCAGCTCTCATAATTCTCTTGATGGTTGTTGCAGTGGTCGCCAGCCCGATTCCGAGCGCCCCGATCGCATTGGCCGCCGGAGCAGCCTACGGTCACTACGCCGGCGCCGCTTATGTCGCATTCGGTTCCGAACTGGGAGCGATGATCGCGTTTTTGATCGCGCGCAACCTGGGAAGAGACGCTGTTGTGAAGGTGCTTGGGAGCAAGGCAGACTACGGGCTTCTCGGCTCGCAAAACGCACTCACTGTGATTGTGTTTTCAAGTCGGCTGCTTCCGTTCATTTCTTTCGATGCGATGAGTTATGCAGCGGGGCTGAGTCGCCTTCACCTCTGGCGGTTCTTGCTCGCGACATTCGCAGGGATTATTCCCGCCAGTTTCGTGCTGGCTCATTTTGGCAGCGAGGCCATGTCCGGCGATTTCGGTGCGGCGGAATGGCTGACACTCGGGCTTGGTTTTCTTACTGCAATGCCCCTTCTGATCATCGCGCTCAGACGCAACCGATCAGATGGTCGCCACCAGGCTTGACCATAAACAACTGAATTAAAGGAAAAATATATTCTAGGAAGCCGCTCGATACCAATTGTTACAGTTCGCCCATTGACCTTCCAGTGACTGGAACTGCCACCTTTTCGGAAAGACAGGAGAAATCGATGGCCGACCATATGAACCATCACCACCACCATGGGCACGAAAACGGTTCGGACAAAAGGCAACCTGGCGCTGACACCGTCCTTGATCCCGTTTGCGGCATGGAGATCGAGATTTCCGCCGAGACCAAAAGAGCGGAATTCAACGATCAAGAATACTTCTTTTGCTCGGACAGTTGCCAGATCAAGTTTGAGACCGATCCCTGGTTCTTTGCATCGGGCAACGCTGAGAAAGTGGGCCAACAGGTTCAGCCGGGCGCGCAATGGACCTGCCCGATGCACCCCGAAGTTATCCGCGACGAACCTGGCGCCTGCCCGATCTGCGGCATGGCGCTGGAGCCGATGGTGCCTTCGGACGAGCCGAGCGAGGAACTCACCGATTTCACCCGGCGCATGTGGATCAGCGCCGCAGCGGCCGTCCCGCTGGTCATTCTGACCATGGGCGAACTGGTCGGCCTGCCGGTGCGCGACTGGATCGGGCATCGCATCGCATCATATGTCGAGTTTCTTTTGGCGACCCCCATCATCCTATGGGCGGCCCGGCCCTTTTTTCAACGTGGATGGGACTCTATCAGGAACAATTCGCCCAACATGTGGACGTTGATCTCGCTGGGCGTTGGTGCGGCCTATGTCTACTCGCTCATTGCGACGTTTCTTCCGGGGCTGTTCCCCGAGCAATACCGCGTCGGCGAAGCCGTGGGCACTTATTTCGAAGCCGCCGTGGTCATCGTGGCCCTGGTCTTCGTAGGCCAGGTGCTTGAATTGCGGGCGCGCGAACGAACGGGCGATGCAATCCGCGCGCTTCTCGATCTGGCGCCCAAGACCGCGCGCCGGATCCTGCCCGATGATACGGAATATGACGCACCGCTTGAAAACATCGTTGAAGGTGATCTGCTCCGCGTCCGTCCCGGTGACAGCGTCCCGGTCGATGGCGAGGTTGTCGATGGCCGGACTTCGATCGACGAAAGCATGCTCACCGGCGAGCCAGTGCCGGTCGAAAAGACCGAACATGACCGGGTCACCGGCGGCACCATCAACAAGAACGGCACCATTGCCATCCGGGCCACCCAGGTTGGCGCAGACACCGTTCTGGCCCAGATCGTTGACATGGTCTCTGGCGCGCGCCGCTCCCGCGCTCCGATTCAGGGCTTGGCCGACAAGGTCTCCTCAATCTTCGTGCCCACTGTTGTTATCTGTGCGATTGCCGCATTCCTGTTCTGGTTGGCATTTGGTCCAAGCCCGGCGCTCGTCTTTGCGATCGCCGCTTCTGTGTCGGTTCTGATCATCGCTTGCCCTTGCGCCCTTGGCCTGGCAACGCCGATTTCGATTACAACCGCCGCCGGGCGCGGAGCGCAGGCCGGCGTTCTCATCAAGGATGCCGAAGCCTTGGAGAGAATGGCGCGCATCGATACCGTAATCGTTGATAAGACTGGCACCCTAACCCTCGGCAAACCGAAGCTGACCGACGTAATAGCTGTCGCGGATCGGGACGAACAAGAGGTCCTGGCGCTTGCCGCAGCACTTGAACGCGGGTCAGAACACCCGCTGGCCGAAGCCATTGTCGAAGGGGCCCAGGAGCAAGGCATAGCTTTGTCGCAGGCCGAGCAATTCGAGGCCGTCACTGGCAAGGGTGTCCAAGGCGTCGTGGATGGACGCAAGGTCGTACTCGGGAACCCGGCCATGATGCAGCAACTGGGCCTCGACACGACATCGGCGGACGAGATCGCAGATGGTCTGCGCAGCGACGGGAAAACGGCGATGTATATCGCGGTCGACGGCGCGCTCTCCGGGATTGTCGCCGTCGCCGATCCGATCAAGGAGACGACCGAAGGTGCGATCCGGGACCTGCACGCGCTGGGTCTACGCGTCATCATGGCGACAGGCGACAACCAGCGCACCGCGGACGCCGTAGCTGGAAAACTTGGCATCGACGAGGTGCGCGCCGGCGTTTTGCCAGAGGACAAGAAGGCCCTGATCGAGGAACTGCGCAGCAACGGGGCCCATATCGCCATGGCCGGCGACGGGGTGAACGACGCCCCTGCCCTTGCGGCAGCCGATGTCGGCATTGCCATGGGAACCGGAGCCGACGTGGCCGTCGAAAGTGCCGGGATCACGCTTCTCGGCGGTGACCTGGTGGGAATCGTGCGGGCCCGCAAACTTGCCAAGGCGACCTTGCGCAACATCAAGCAAAACCTGTTTTTTGCCTTCGCCTACAATGCCGCCGGCGTCCCGGTTGCGGCCGGTATTCTATACCCGGTTTTCGGCCTTTTGCTGTCGCCAATGATCGCTGCCGCGGCAATGAGCCTGTCATCTGTCTCGGTCATCTCGAATGCGTTGCGGCTGCGGCGGGTGCGCCTTTGATCGCGGCTTAGGAGTGAAACCCCATGGCAAACGGACATCAGGGACACATGCCCACCAGCGGTCGCGGATTGGCGATTTCAGCCTGGCTGACGGGCGTATATTTTGTCATCGAACTTGGGATTGGTCTCTGGACCGGCTCAATCGCCGTGATCTCCGACGCTTTTCACACCTTTTCGGCGGTCGGAGGCGTGTTGGTCGCCATCGTGGCTGCAAAGCTGGCGCGGCGCCCCGCGGATGAGGACCGCAGCTTCGGCTGGTATCGCGCCGAGATCATCGGGGCGCTCGTCAATGGTGGGTTTCTGTTGGCCATGGCGCTCGTTGTCATCGCCATGGCCGCTATGCGTCTTTCCTCGCCGATCGATCTTCCGACAGGCCCAATGCTGATCGCAGCCGCCGGCGGGCTCTTCACGGAGTTCATATCGCTTGGCCTGATCTGGAAGCAGAGCAAGGACGATCTCAACACCAAGGGCGCTCTCTGGCATATCATCCAGACCTTTGTCGGCAGCCTCCTGATCATCGTGACCGCGCTGGTGATCCGGTATACCGGTTTCTTGCTGATCGACCCGCTTCTGGGCATGGGATTCGGGTTTGTCCTGATCTGGGCCAGTTGGGGGATCCTCAGGGAAGCGGCGCATCTGTTGATGGAAGGCACACCGCCCGAGGTCAGCCTGCCCGAGGTCAGCCGGGCGCTCGAAGCGCTTGAGGGTGTCGAAGACGTCCATCACGCCCATGCCTGGGCACTGACGAGCGGGCGGCACGTGTTTTCAGCGCATTTGCGTATCGCGGAAGGCGCGCACCAGCACGCGATTCTGGAGGAGGCACATTCCCAGCTTCGCGAAACCTTCGGGTTCTTCTTCGTCACGCTTCAGATCGAGACACATTGCCTCGATGAAAGCGGTGCCGAAGCGATCGATTTGTCGGCAATTGAAAAGGAAGGAAACCACAGCCATGGCTGATGAAAACATTCACGCGCTACATCGTATCTTCATAATCGCCGTTACCCTCACTACGGCGGCGGAGATCGTCTACTTCACGGTCTGGGGGTTGTATTTGTTTCCGGAAGGCAATGTCGCAGGCAAATTGGTCTGGACCCTGACCTGCGGTATCGCGATGGGGCTGGTGATCGGCGCCTTGACCTATCTCTGGGTGGAGGAGCGGTTCCAAGGTGGCGAGGCCGTCTGGGGAGCCGCACTGGTAATGGCGGCGGTCGGCAGCTACTGCGCCTGGCTTTGCAGCAAGATCGACGCCCAACTGGGCTATTTCGGGGGCGACGAAAACACGACCCTGTTCATTCTGAGCGGGGTCATCCCAGCCATTTTAGGAGGGTTGCTCTACGGCTGGCTTGTTTATGGCAAACCCGCAGAAGCGGCGTAAGATGGGCACGTGATGTCTCAAGGGGCGTTGCTCAGGTTTCCGATCAAAGTACCGGGTACGCCTAAGACGCCAGAACATAGCAAACCTCGGACATGCCGCGTCCATCACATCCTTTCGATACTCGAACGAGTTCGCTTTCCAACGACTTCAGTTTCCCGATCTTTGCCTAAACTTCGGCGTCTTGCGTGGTAGCGAAGTGAGCTCAGAGCATTAGGTGTTCTTCAGACTGGGCCTTACAAGGAAGTATCTGCTAATACACAAGCGCGTGTGGAGTCATCTTTTTTCTTGAAGTTCTAGCGGGTGTAGGTTGTATCCAAAAGCCTACAGGTGGGCAATCGACACGCCAAATGAGCAAGACGACGGAGATAAGTTCAAGATGTTGACGAGACGCCATTTCATAGTAACGGGCGCGGCACTGTTTTCAACGCCGATTGCAACCCCGATTCTCGCAAGCACATGGCCAACTGCCTCTCAAAAGGCCGCCTGGGATGCGCAGGTGACCCCACCGGAATTCGATCTCGAGACCTCCAACCCATGGGGATTGCAGCCACGTTTCCTGCCACGGCGCGTAGAGGCAAGGGATGGTCTGACGCCCGGAGACATTCATGTCGATGCGGTGGCAAGATACCTTTACCACATTGAAGAGGGCGGAACGGCGATGCGCTACGGTGTGGCGATTGCCCGCGGCAATCTTTATGAGCCGGGCACCTACACTATCCGTCGCAAGGTCGAGTGGCCGCATTGGACGCCGACCAAATCGATGATTGAGCGCAACCCGCAATATGCTGAGTTTGCAAATGGTCAGGAGCCCGGTCCAAGGAACGCACTTGGGTCACGTGCCCTTTATCTCTTTGTCGGCCAGCGTGATACATACTTGCGCATTCATGGGTCACCCCAGTCGAGGTCAATAGGCGGTCGGGCCAGTTCGGGATGTGTTCGAATGGTGATGGCGCATATCAACGAGCTGTATCCCAAGGTCGCAATCGGTTCGACTGCGATTCTCTATTCAGCCGAAGACAGCGTTACGGCGCGCAGTTAATCCGCAACGCATCAAAGGCGTCTCGCGCTTGAACCATCAGCTAGGTATCACCTGGGGTCGAGTGTGCAGTCCAACTCTGCAATGACACCTAAGAAGCTTGCTTCACGCAGATCGGGTTTCCGCGAACTGTCCTGAGCGGCAAGAGCGTCGTCTCGACGGGACCGGCATGCATATACCAGTAGCAATTGTCTTCGGGGACCAGGCGTGCTGTTGCGAGGTCCTGGTTTGGTGCAGCAAGAACCGCGACTTCTTCAGGGAGAGGTGGAAGAGTTTCCGAACCCTGCAAGTTTGAGAAATCTGCCGAGCAGGCTCCAAGTATCAGCACGGTGGAGAGAAGAATTGCGCTTCGCTTGTACATGAATGGGAATCCTCAAGGCACATCGGTTTTTTTACGTCGCCTCTTGTCTCGCATCAGTCATCAAATGGCGCAATGATTTAACAAACCAAGACTATGTTTCCCTGAGAAAAGTGGCAGAAATTCAATGGTTATTGCAAAAAACAAGCTCTTGCGCCCAATGATGGCCACCATCGTACTTAGCACGGAGTTTTCCTCTTGAACCTCTAGTTGCTGTAGGGCGTATGTAGCAGGCATCATCGCGAATCCGAGGACGTTCCATGCCACATGATGCTGCCCAGAAAAGCCAAGATCTCTCATCTGAAACTGCGGATTCCTGCGGAAGCTGCTGCAGCACACAGGTCATCGTGCAAACGGAAATAGAGGCCTCGGATGGACTCAGTTTTCATGTCAGTGGACTGGACTGTGCGGAAGAAGTGTCGATTCTGAACAAGGTTGTTGGGCCCGAGGTCGGGGGCACCGCGTTTCTGGCTTTCGACGTGATCAATGCCAGGATGACGGTTCTGGAAGGCGGCAAAAATGCTTCTTCCGACAAGATTGTCGAACTTGTTGGGACCACCGGTATGACCGCCAAGCCGTGGAATGCCGAAGACGCCAATGCGGATCAGGCCGCGCATCTGAAAACCCAAAAACGTTTCACAGCTTTGAGCGGTGGCTTTTGGGCAGCAGGTTTCTTGTTTCACATCGTCGAAACCGGCTTCGGCGGCGCGATTGGATTGTTCTCCGGCCACGGCGAGGCTCCGATGCCTATCGCGGAAGCGGGCTTGTTCGCGATGGCAATCCTGTTCGGAGTTTGGCTGGTCGCGCCAAAAGCCTGGTCGTCGGCGCGGCGGCTCTCACCGGATATGAACTTGTTGATGGTCGTGGCTGTGGCCGGAGCCATCGGGCTTGGAGAGTACTTTGAAGCCGCGACAGTGGCTTTTTTCTTCTCACTTTCACTGTACCTGGAAAGCTGGAGCGTCGGGCGGGCACGCAATGCCGTGTCGGCACTTCTGGACCTCGCGCCGCCGACGGCACGGGTAATTCATGATGATGGATCGGAAGCAGATGTTCCCGCCGCAACCGTTGCAATTGGCACGAGCTTCATCGTGCGCGGCGGCGACCGAATTCCGCTCGATGGGGACGTAGTTGAGGGCGCCGGAGCCGTTGATCAAGCGCCAATCACCGGCGAAAGCGCCTTGGTGCCCAAAGAGGCAGGCGATGAGGTCTATGCCGGGACCATCAACGGCGAAGGCACATTGACGGTACGAGCGACGAAAGCCGCCTCCGATACTGTTTTGTCCAAGATCATTCGCATGGTAGGCGATGCCCATTCGCGCCGGGCAGATGTCGAACAGTGGGTAACGAAGTTTGCGCGCATCTATACGCCGGTTGTGATGGCGCTCGCTATTCTGATCGCTGTGCTACCACCCCTCGTTCTAGGTGGCGATTGGGGTTTTTGGTTCTATAACGCGCTGGTTCTTTTGGTCATTGCTTGCCCCTGCGCGCTGGTGATCTCCACGCCTGTTTCCATCGTCGCAGCGCTTGCCGCGTCAGCGCGGAATGGCGTGCTGATCAAAGGTGGAGCCTATGTTGAAATCCCTGGGCGCACTACGGCTCTGGCGATGGACAAGACTGGTACGATCACGATGGGCGAGCCGGAGGTGGCGGCGATCTACCCGATCGGTGAAACATCCAAGCACGATCTCTTGCTGCGAGCGGCGGCACTCGAGGCGCGATCCTCTCACCCGCTTGCACGGGCGATCCTGAGCAGGGCAGAGCAAGATGGCCTGTCCATCGCCGCTGCCGACGATACAAAGACCGTGCCCGGCCGTGGGCTCGAAGGCGAGATAAACGGTCAATCGATCTGGTTGGGATCGGATCGGTTTGCCGAAGAAAAGGGATTCGGCGCCGAGATTCAGAAAGATTTGCGTGATCGCATTGAAGGCGCAGGAAGTACCCTTGTTGCTGTTGGAGACGATACCGGCATTACCGGCGTACTGGAATTGCGCGACCGCATCCGACCCGATGCCAAAGGCATCGTTGCCCGCCTACACGCGCAAGGGGTCAAAAAGATCGTAATGCTCACCGGCGACAACACGGCAACGGCCAAAGCTGTTGCCCATGAGGTGGGGATTGATGAAGTTCGCGCAGAATTGCTCCCCGAGGACAAGGTGGCCGCGATTGAGGAATTGGTGGCAAGCCATGACACCGTTGCGATGATCGGCGACGGTGTAAATGATGCCCCTGCGATGGCGCGTGCTCACTATGGGATCGCAATGGGGGCTGTGGGATCGGATGCGGCCATTGAAACAGCCGATATCGCGCTCATGACCGATGACATTGGCAAGGTTCCTTGGTTGATCGGACATTCGCGCAGAACTATGTCCATCATCAAACAAAACATAGGGTTGTCACTTGCGACGAAAGCAGTCTTCGTTGTGGCAACAGCGTTTGGCATGGCCTCAATGTGGGGCGCAATTGCCGCGGACGTTGGCGTGTCCTTGCTGGTTGTGGCCAATGCGTTGAGGTTGCTGCGGGCGCGTGAGGACCAAGCCGGGCCTCATGGAGGAGAACGGATTGGCGAAGTGATGGCGAAAGGCGCCTTGGCTCACGGACATTGATCAAGGGCTAACCATGCTGTATCAAAAAGCCACACCAGACCTCACGAAAAGAGGTATCGAGCGGCGATGATTGGCAGTATCCCAAGACGGTCTTTCCTTTTGAGCGGCATTGCCGCTTTCCTTTCAGGGTGCGCCAGCAAATTCCGTTCGTATACTGGACCAGAGGTCACTCGGGTTCGCCTCTACAAGTCCGAGCGATTGCTGGTCTTGGATGGCGCGAAGGACGTGTTGCGCACCTATCCGGTCGGGCTTGGCTTCGCACCGGCAGGACACAAGCAATTCGAAGGTGACGGGCGAACACCTGAAGGCACATACGTCATCGACCGTCGCAATCCAGACAGCCTCTTTCATTTGTCTGTTGGTATCTCCTATCCGAACGAGGCTGACCGCGCATTTGCTGAGGCCCAGGGCCAGTCGCCAGGCGGAGACATCTTCATTCATGGCGGTCCACGACGAGGAATTGATCCGATCAACAAGCGGGACTGGACGGCCGGTTGCATCTCCGTCACCAACCGCCAGATCGAAGAGGTCTATGCCATGGTGCGTGACGGAACACCCATCGACATTTATGCCTGATCTTGGCTAAAGCTCCAAAGAGTGCTCGCAAGCAAAACTGCAACACCACTTACTATAAACACATCGGCAAGGTTGAAGGCCGGCCAATGTAAAGCGCCGATGTGGACGCCTGAAAAGTCAGTAACGGCCTGAAAGCGCAGGCGATCCATTACATTTCCAAGCGCACCGCCGATGACCGCACCATAGGCCAGTGCTTCTATGCGACTTTCGGCGCGAAGCATTTGCAAGGCCATCCAGCTACATATCCCCAACGCGAGGCCGACAAGAGCCCACCATGGAGCATTTCCCAGCATGCCGAAGCTCACGCCGTCATTGCGCAAAAGGACGAGATCAAATCCTGAAAACAGCTTAACTCCTGCCGAGAGCACCGAAGCATAGGCGACAACAACCGACTTTGTGACCTGATCCGTGAAGAGAGCAACTGAGGCGCTGAGCAGCCCGAGGAAAACGGTTCGTGTCATGGTCAACGCCGCCTCAACCGAGCCATACATCCAAAAACAACATGAGGACGAGACCTATAGAAAGGCCCAACGTCGCCTTGTTCTGATGCCCGCTCCTATGGGTTTCCGGGATGATCTCGTGGCTGATAACGTAAAGCATCGCACCGGCAGCGAATGCGAGTCCCCAAGGCAAGAGCGGCTGTGACAATGTGATAATCCCGGCCCCCAGCAATCCGCCGATGGGTTCCACCATACCAGTGAGCGCAGCAATGCCCCACGCACGAAACTTCGAATAGCCCTCGCCAAGAAGCGACACCGCCACGGCTAATCCTTCCGGCGCGTTTTGCAAACCGATGCCGATCGCAAGCGGCAGACCGCCAGACAGGCCATCCGCGCCGAAACCAACACCAACCGCAAGACCTTCCGGAAAATTGTGAATTGTGATGGCGATGATGAACAGCCAGACGCGGCGCAGCGATGCCGCTTCGGGACCTTCGCGACCTGAACTGAAGTGTTCGTGTGGCAATTTTTCATTCATGAATGCAACAGCACCCATCCCAAACAGAATTGCCAAACACACAATGGCAGCTGGGGCCGCGCCGTTATCGTAGCGCAACTCAGCAGCATCGAGCGCGGGGATGATCAGAGAAAAGAACGATGCAGCCAGCATGACACCTGCCGCGAACCCAAGAGACAGGTCCCGCGTTGCGCGGGAAGGAACCCGCCCAAAGAGCACTGGAATAGCGCCGACGGCAGTCAGTGACCCTGCAGCCAGACTGCCCAGAAATCCGAGCGTAATGGGGGATAACGTGTCCAAAATCAGATCTTCCTTAGTCAGTTGATTTAGTCGCCGGGATAGCTGGAAAACACTTCCGTCGTTCCATCGTTGTGGATCAGAAACACGTCATAGGCCTCGCGCCATCGGCTTTGATCCATTCCGGGTGAGCCGAGCGGCATATCGGGCACAGCCAGACCTACAGCATCCGGGCGCTCCGCAAGCAACCGACGGATGTCGGCGGCGGGTACATGGCCTTCGATCACATAGCCGTCAACCAACGCCGTGTGACAGGACACCATGCGTTGCGGGACACCGTTGTCGAGTTTGAAACGAACCAGGAGCCCGCCAAACATGTCTTGGCCCGTGGGCGCAAAGCCGTTTTCTTCAAGATGCTCCATCCAGGCGCGGCAGCACGCGCAGCCTTTGGTTTTCTTGACGTCAATGGCAGTAGAATCGGCAATCGCATGAGATGCCAGGACAAAAGAGAGCGCCGTCGCAAGTGTAATCAGTTTCATGATACTTCTTCTTCGCCTTTTGAAAGTATTCGGCGGATCTTCTGCACCGCGAATTCTCTTGGTTCATGATAGTCGATGGTGCTGGCAAACTTTCCATCTGCATCGAAGAGGAAGACGCTTGCTGTATGGTTCATCGTGTAGCCATTTCCCTCTGTCGGGACCTTTTCGTAGTTTGCTCGAAAGGCATCGGCGGCTTGCCGTGTTTGTTCGTGGGACCCCCGCCATCCCTGCACGGCCGGATGGAAATAGCTGACATACTCCGCCATAACCTCCGCGGTGTCGCGTTCCGGATCGACCGTGATGAACACGACATTCATGTCCGCGACATCCGTTCCCAAATCGTCGAGCCAGTCGGAAATTTCCGACAATGTTGTTGGGCATACATCAGGACAATAGGTGAAGCCGAAAAACACCATGGACAGATTGCCCAGAAGCGTTTCAGGCCCGACAGTCTCGCGGTTCTGATTGGCCATCTGGAAGTCCATCTGGGTCAATGGCAGAGGGCGCTTGCCCGTAATTTCTGGCGCGCCGGGTCCGTCCACTCGCCACCACCCAACGAACAGGGTGAGAGCCAGTGCGCTGCATGCTACGGCAACGTAGGTGAGGAGACGTCGTCGCTGCATCAGCCCTCAGGCCCGCGCGCCGCGAAGCCTAGGATGGGCACATCCACAGTCACTGTTTCTCCATCGGCAAACACCAGCGTCAGCGAAAAACTCTCACCTTCAACCATTTTGCTTTGCAGCCTCATCAACATGGCATGCAGACCACCCGGCTCCAAAGACACGCTTTCGCCCGGCGCGATAACGATGTCTCCTGCCGGTGCCATTGAACTCATTCCGTTAGCATCGGTCCTGGTTTCGTGGATTTGCGGCATCATCGCCAACGGCGTTTCAAGGCCAACCAGCGTGACAGGATCGGTGCCGGTGTTGTGCAATGTCATGTAGGCCGCACCGGGGCGGTTGACGCCAATTGAGGCACGGGCCCAGGCATCTTCAATCGCGATGTCTTCCGATCCCGCAAAAGTGGTGGCTGGAAGCCCCAAAGAAAAGCTCAGCGCAGTTATCGCGAAGGCAAAAACAGATTTCACGTTCGTATCCCTTTCGATGGATTCTTGGTTACGAGCCCGCCGCAGCAACTTCGGCCGCTACAAGTGCCCGCAATTCGTCCGCTCCAAACGGATCAAGAGGTTTACCATTCACGAAGAAGGTGGGGGTTTGGCGCACACCCACCTTTTCCACATCAGCGCGGTCTTGATTAAACACAGCGACAACATCCGGCGACTTGATCTGTGTTAGCGCAGCTTCCAAATCCAGCCCCGCGCCAGCGGCGATCTTGCCAATTTTTTCCAGATCGGGAGCGCCGTGCGAAGCCCAGGCATTCTGATAAAGCAAGAGGGATTCAAGGACCGGTTCGAACTTGCCCTGCATCCGGGCTGCTTCCAACAGTTTGATGGCGGTCTCAGACCCCGGACCATGGAACGGGGTATATCGCAGGACAACCCGGACCTTGCCGTCATGCTGGGATAGGATGTCTTTCACGATTGGATGAAACGCCCGGCACGCTTCGCAGGCCGGATCGAAGAACTCGACGATGGTGACGGGCGCGTCTTCCGGTCCGAGGATTGGCGAGTAGGATCGGATTAGTTCTTCGGCGATTTCAGGCTGAACGTAACCTGGTTGTGCAACCGAGCGGGGGCGGGTTTCGAACCAGATCAGGGCCACGAAAATCGCAAGGCCGAACGACAGGACAGATATGACCAGTGATTTATTGCTCACGAGCGAGTCTCCTTCAGAGAAAGAAATGAGAGAATGGCAATCAGCACGAAGGCGATCAGCGCAAACAGTGGGATCGGAACACCGAGAAACCGCTGGTTGTCGCCGGTGCAAGAAGGGCCGGTAGCTGTACAGGGCTTGATAGATTCAGGCAGGACCCCAGTGTAGAGCCCCATGTGCCAAAGCGCGATGGCCGCGCCACCGAGCGAGAGGGCAACGCCATAGCGACCGATCCGCTCATCCTGCCACCAAAGGCCAAGACCCAGAATGATCGCCAGTGGAAACATGAACGCCCTCTGAAACCAACACAGATTGCAGGGGGCCTGCCCTAAAACTTCACCGATGTAGAGTACGGCTAGCGAACTTGTCAGGGCGACAATCCAGGCAAGCGCAAGTGCCGTATCTTTCGACATTTCTATTTTCACATCGACATCCTTGCTTTCAGATCCGAAAGGATTTCTTCCGCTGATGTTCCATAAGTCCAGGCGCCAACATATCCGCCTTGCGGATCAAACAGGAACAATTGAGATGAATGCCCCATAGTGTATCCGCCAGGGGCGGCGGCTTCCTCGATTTTCTCATAGTACACGCGAAAGGTCTCAGACGTTCGCTTGATCTGATCTGCAGTGCCGGTCAGCCCGATGATGCCTGCGTTAAAATGCGGCACGAACTTTGCCATCTCCAATGGCGTGTCGCGTTCCGGATCAATCGAGATAAACAGTGGCTGCACCTTAGGTGCATCCGAGCCAAGCTTGTCCATGACTGCTGCCACCTCGGCCAAAGCTGTTGGGCATACGTCAGGGCAATTTGCAAAACCAAAAAACACGAGCAGCCAGCGCCCCGCGAAATCATCTTGGGTTTGCACCATGCCCCGATGATCCGTCAGTTCAAACTCGGCGCGAAACGCAGGATTGTCAGCTTGTTGATCGGTCCTGCTTGCGACCTGCAGCCATACAAAACCAATCATCGCTATTGCAGCGAGGCCCCAAAGCAGTTTTTGAAACGCCGACAAATTCACAGGAAGCAATCCGCCCGATTCTGATAATTTTCAAAGACTTCTAACTCTTCTAGTAGCTAGAGGTTCAAGCCTCTTTTCAGTATGCGAACCACTTATCACGGACCTGTGAAAATGCCTCTCGCTTGCATCTGGTACGCCCTAAAGCTACTGACGCTGTAGAAATGGAGATTACATGCTTACCATTGGAAATCTTGGAAAGAAGACTGGAACGAAGGTCCAGACCATCCGGTACTATGAGCAAATTGGGCTTTTGCCTGAGCCGGGTCGCACCGAAGGGGGGCAGCGGCGCTATGGAGATACCGATGTAGACCGCCTGTCCTTTATTCGGCACGCACGCCAGTTGGGGTTTTCGCTTGAAGCAATCCGTGAGCTCCTTGATCTAAGCGACAATCCAGACCGGCCTTGCCATGAGGCAGACTCCATCGCGCGGCGTCAGCTCAAACAAGTCGAATTGAGAATGGCGCGCTTGAAGGCACTGCGCACCGAGCTGCGCCGCATGATCCACGAATGCAGTGGAGGCAATACCGCGGACTGTAAAGTTCTCGAAGTCTTACGCGATCATTCGGAGTGTTTGACCGACCACAATGAAATCGGCGCGTGAAGAAAACCTGCTTGGGAGCACATCATCTGGAAGAAATAGCTTGAAGCTCTAGTTACTATAGCCTGTATCGATCATTTGCACCTGAAGTGCATGTGCTTTCAATAGATGGCTCAAGGTTACGATATGTTTGATTTCAAGCTTTATATGCTCGTTGGGAGGCTAGCCACGCCGGTCGTTCGGTTATTCGCATCTCGTGCACCGAAGCCGCGCACTGCAATCATTGAAAGTCAGGTCAAAACACTTCGTCAACTGGTCCGGACAGCGCGCGGCACACAATTTGGACGTGATCATGGATTTGCAAAGATCCGCGATGTTCAGGATTATCAAGCTTCTGTCCCAGTTAGAGATTACGAAGATTTCCAACAACAGTATTGGGCGAGCGATTTTCCGGTTCTTGACGATGTTACTTGGCCAGGGCGAATCCCCTATTTTGCTAAGACCTCCGGAACAACCAGTGGAAAATCTAAATTCATACCATGCACTCTCGCGATGGTGCGGGCCAACAACCGCGCTGGAACGCATGTGATCATGGCGCATTTTCATGCGATGCCCAAAAGTCGAATCCTGCTGGGTCGGTACTTCATGTTCGCAGGCAGTCCAAATCTGGAGGAATTGGCGCCAAATGTCTTTGCTGGTGAACTCAGCGGTATCGCTGCACGCGAAACGCCATTTTGGGCCGGGCGAGACAGGTATTATCCGCCAGCAGAGTTGGCCGTGATCACAGATTGGCAGGAAAAGCTGAAGCTGATTTCTGAAGATTGCGTCGACAAGAATATCCGCGCGATTAGCGGCCTCCCTTCCTGGCTCTCGATTTTGTTCGCACGTATGGCAGAACGCTCGCCACATGAGGCGACGCGCCTGTCTAATTGGTTCCCGGACCTACAACTAATCGTCCATGGGGGGATGAGCTTTGAACCCTATCGCGACCAGTTCTCCAGTTTGACCCGAGACCTCGAGGTGGATTTTCGCGAAGTTTATGCGGCAAGCGAGGGGTTTTTCGCCGTCTCCGACGGGGCTCAGGATGAGGGGATGCGGTTGATAACAAACTGCGGCGTTTTCTACGAATTCATTCCACTGGACCGATATCAGAGTGACAACCCACCGAGGCATTGGTTGGCTGAGGTTGTCACAGGTGTTGACTATGTGCTTGTTGTTACGACCTGTGCTGGCCTGTGGAGCTACATCGTGGGCGATATAGTCCGCTTCGTCGATGTCGAAGATTTCAGGCTCCGTTTTGCTGGCCGTATCTCGCAAACACTCTCTAAGTTTGGGGAGAAGGTGTTGAATGAAGAGGTCGAAGCCGTCTTCGCAAAAGTCGCGCAGGATCACGGGCTGGAGCTGAACGACTTTGCCATTTGCCCTCAATTCGAAGACAATAAAGGGCGCTACGTCCTTCTCATGGAAACCAAAGCATCCAATACTTCGGCAGACAGTGTTCGGCTTGCAGCTGATATTGACCTTGCTTTGCAGGCCGCAAATTCGGGATACGCCACACGGCGCTTGAACGATGTGGCCATCCTTCCCCCCATTCTACATATGTTGCCGGTTGGATCCTTTGCTGCCTGGATGGAGAGCAAAGGGCAGGTAGGCGGGCAGCACAAAGTGCCGCGCACCATCTCAGAAAAGCAGATGCGGGAGTTGATGCCACCACCGAGTTAAGGATGACATCAATCGCGGAGATATCTCGGTTCAAGGCAACGGCGACAGATTCAGGATTGAAGCTATAGTTACTATAGCAATTACATAGTGTCTGAGACGATTCGAGGAGACAAGTAATGCCAAATAAAGACCCGCTTCTTGCACCCACACCACTTTTAGATTTCGAACACCCGTCCATAGCTGGGTTAGTCGACAATCGTGGTTGGAGTCCCTTGCCGATGCATGATCGCATTGGTGCCGTGTACGACTTTGTACGCAACGAGATCGCCTTTGGGTACAATCGTGCCGATGACATCTCCGCCTCTGAAGTGCTGGCCGATGGCTTCGGCCAATGCAACACCAAGGGCACTCTCTTGATGGCGCTTTTACGCAGTGTCGGGGTTCGGTGCCGCCTCCACGGCTTCACCATCCACAAGGCATTGCAGCGTGGTGTTGTGCCAGAACTGGTCTATCCCATTGCCCCCGAAGAAATCATCCATTCCTGGGTCGAGGTGGAAACGGAGAATGGTTGGGTGAATCTCGAAGGGTTCATTCTGGACGCCCAATTTCTTTCGGCGCTCCAAACCACATTTTCTGACACATCCAGTCTGTGCGGGTATGGAGCAGGCACCGACTGCCTAAGCGACCCCCCCGTCGAATGGGCTTGCGGTGACACATACATCCAGAAGACGGGCATTGCGCAGGATTTTGGACTATTCGACTCACCCGACACCTTCTATCGCACGCACCGGCAATCGTTCAGCACCATACAAGACCTTTTGTACCGAAACGTCATCCGTCACTGGATGAACGCTCGGGTTAGCCGCATTCGATCCGGGCGTGTTCCGCGCATTCCAGGGCGGGCTTTGCCAAATCACCCACACGAAGAGACACCCAGAGCCACATGATAACGGTCACGCGCATATAGATGCCGCTTTCGGGGATCGAGTTCCAAGGATCAATATTGCTCGTAATTCGAAGGCTATTTCGCGCGGGTAAGAAGGTTCCTGTGATCACCCTTCAGATTTGACGAAGCAGACCGTCACGCGATGCAGAGGTTCAGTGGGTGTGGGCTCTCTGCTGCCACTAGCCGCGCACTGTGTGAACGTCAGGTCTTTGATTTTTAAACCTTCGTTGCGCTCTGGATGAAATGGCAAGGAGCGGATTTTCCTGCCTTTGGCCTCAACTTTCTAAATGTCCGCTTGCTAAAAACTAGGGATTTACCTTCGAAGAAGCCCATCGAATTCTTAATGATTGGAGTGATCAAAGATTATGTGGCCAACTAGGTGTTTAGTCCCGGCATGTGGTGGTCTATTGATCTGTGACCATCAAAAGGACGCCTTAGGGACAAGTTTTACACGGCAGCGCCACGACAACGCACGCAATCCTCTACCAGCGGCCTGTCGTGAAGTTTAAGCCGCTTACTTCAACGGCAAATGAACCGCGATTTCTAAGCGCTGGCCGTTCAGCGTTGCGTCGACATT
Organism: Pelagimonas sp.; assembly: GCF_058892305.1. Classification (NCBI taxonomy): domain Bacteria; kingdom Pseudomonadati; phylum Pseudomonadota; class Alphaproteobacteria; order Rhodobacterales; family Roseobacteraceae; genus Pelagimonas; species Pelagimonas sp. The sequence continues at coordinate 45,307 of NZ_JBZXVN010000014.1, read as the reverse complement.
GCCCCGATTGGACAGGCAAAGCTGTTTGACAATGGACAGGCCCAGCCCGCTAGAATGATCCTGCTGGGTACGAGTGCGGCTGTCGGACACACGATAAAAACGGTCGAACAAGAACGGCAGCGCAGCGTGGTTGACGTCGGGGGCGTCATTGCTGAATTTCAGTCTGGCAACATTCTCGCCAAAGCTTTTGGCTACGCTAATTCGGCACGATTTGCTGTCCGAGGCGTATCGCACCATGTTGGACAAAAGGTTGTCTGCGATCTGCCGCAAGTTATTCTCCGACACTGCGAACCTCTGCCCCGACAGGGTGGAAGAAACATCCAGATCCAACTTTAGGCCGCGTTTCTGAAACCTTGCATCCCAACGGATCTTTGCATCGCTTACGCACTCGCCGACCGTTATGCCGCTGCAGGGTTTCAAGTCGTCATTGGCAGGGTGTTGCAGTTGCATCGCTTCGATTGATTGGGTCAACGCAGAAAGGTGGCTAAGTTCGCTCGCCATCAGTTTGAAGAACGCTTCATCGGCCTGAAATACGCCATCCTCCAACCCTTCAGTGTAGCCGCGAAGGCTGGTGATCGGGGTGCGCAACTCGTGGCTGAGATCCGCCAGGTATTGGGCGCGGCGTTGATCCTCTTGTTCAAGCGCAGCGGCAAGTGCGTTGAAGTTCTCGGCCAAATGGCCAACCTCGCCCCCCTCGATGGCCGACCGGACACCATAATCGCCGTGGCGCAGACGTTCCGTCGCCCGAGCCAGCGACCGCAACGGGCGCACAATCAGGAATGCCAGCCCGACCGAGGCAAGAATTGCTGCCAGCAATCCAATGATGACGCTTGCCCAAAGCTGGCGTTCGACATCGTCGACATACATTGCGTGCAAGCGACCCGGCTCGATATTGAATGTCGACATCAACCGTTCAGAATAGACGCTGCTTTGGCGCATGAATGCTAGATACCAAGCTGCGGCGAGGGCCAGGATCACCGCCGCATTGGCCGCGATGATCTGCAAGGTCAGCCACGGCAGTCTTTGCAATCGTTCAAACACAGGTGCTTGCCATCTGTAAGCTGCCCTGCGGCGAGAACTTGTACCCGAACCCGCGAACGGTCTGGATCATGGCGCCAGCGTCCTGCCCAAGCTTGGCGCGCAGGTGGTGGACATGCACATCAATTGCCTTGGGGCTGACGGCATCCTCGTTGCCGTAAATGGCGGCAATCAGCGAGCCGCGTTCGAACACCCGGTTCGGACGGCCAAGTAGGCGCCGCAAAATTCGGTATTCATGCGGGGTCAGATCGATGGTTGCTCCATTGACATTGCAGGTCGGCTGGGCCTCATCAAGCCGGATCGGACCCGCAATGATCTGGTTGCCCTGCTCCAGCCTTGGGAGTGAACTGCGTCGCAAGATCGCCTCTACCCGCACCAAAAGTTCCCGGGGGGAGAACGGCTTGACGATGTAGTCATCGGCACCCACCGAGAACCCGCGCAATATGTCGGCTTCGTTCCCCAACGCGGTCAGAAACAGAACAGGTGTCTGGTCACCGACGGCGCGCATGGCGGCGGCTATGTCGGTGCCCGAAATGCCCGGCAACATGACGTCAAGAATACACATGTCAAAGTCAGCGCCTGTCGCCAATTCCAGCCCTGCACAGCCGGTGCTGGCGGTCACAACGCAGTGCCCGGCGCTTTCGAGATAGGCGCTCAGCAGGTTGAGGATGTTGATGTCATCCTCGACCACCAGGGTGGATGCTATGGGTTCGATGATACGGACTCCGCGAAAGAATGAGTGTCTCACCTTAAGCGCGATGACGGATCACACGGACTGACAATCCAGTGATCCGCAAAGCGCGCCGCCAAGGTTCCGCAGCGAGAGCCGCCGCCCCTGGAAACCGGGGCGGTCGGCGGGGTGCAGCCTTGACTACAGGTCGCCGGCTGGCGTTGCGAAGATTTGCTTCCAGTTGCCCTCGCCCTTGCGGATCACATTTTCCGTGTCCGCCAGGAACAGGTTGTTGTGGGCTCCCGGGCTGCTGTTGAGATAGAGCTGACCGTCGACGATGGCGAAAAGGTCAGGTTGCGTGGGCACCTTTTTGCCCTTGCTTGCTCCGGCCGAGCACCAGCCGCCGTAGGCTGGGGCAAATTTCGCTGGGTCGGCGTTGAACATCTCGAGGTTTTCAGCCGATGAGAAATACCACGTCGCGCCCTGATAGGTCGCGGAGTAGTCCGCCGATCCCACCGTCGGTGCGCCGACTGTATGATAGGCGACCACGTCATAGCCTCCCACGACCGCATCGCCGGCGATGTAGTGTTCATCCACGGCCAATGCCGGGCCCGCCGACAGCACCGCGAAAGCCGTCGCTGCGGTGATTTTAGCAAACTTGTTCATCCTAATCATCCTTTGTCTGGTTGGATTCGATGTTTCCTCCCCGCTGGTGCCCATTCCAGACAGCAGCCGGATGCAGACAGAGTAATTCCGCAAGATTTCAGCGCGGTTCGCTGTTGGTTAAGATTTGGTTAGGCTGCCAGGAGGCGAAGCGCTTTGGAACCGTGCGCCAAATGTTGATCGAACGACTGTCTGGGGTCGATTCCGGTTGGGGGCGGAATCGTATCATAAGCCGACCTTCGAGCGGATCGCGGCGAAATCACTGGAAGAGCCCAATGTATGTACCGGCTGCTGTTCGCAAGTGTTCAATTGCACGTTCTCAGGAAGTCGCTGATATGTATCCGGCCTGTGTATCGGCTTGTTGGTTGCCGTGGCCCTGTTGGGAGTGCGCACGCGCCGCTGTCTCATTAGTGACCTGATCTATTGTGACCATTTGGGCTCTCAGACTTTGGGTGCGTCTTTTTTCCGTTCCATGCAGTTGAGGTTTACGAACATCATTGCGACTGTGGTCCGATCAGATGGCAGTCACTGTCTCTCTTTCCTTCCAATCAAAATCTTTGCCGGAGTTCAGAACACTCCAGGCGATCCGGGCCAGCTTGTTGGCCAGCGCAACGCCGAGCTTGTTGTCACTGTACCCTATTTAATCAGATTCTGCGGATTCAGCTCATTTTGGGGCGTTTTTGTACCCTTAATTACAATATTTCCACAGGCTTCACGCCTCAGGATTTGACACCATCTGAGCTTTTCCAGATTGCATCGGCGCGGGTCAGAAGCGCTTCACGGTTTGCGCCGGCGCCAAGTTCGGATATGGCCTGACGAGCTGCCTGCAGAGCGCTCACGGATGCACTTGGGGGGCTCGTTCCATGCGTCTTCCTGGTCGGATGCTCTGTTTTCCGCCGCCCAGGAAACCGCTGGCCAAGGTCCTGCGACAACCCACGGGCCTGCTCAATCACCCGACGATGTTGAGGAAAGGCGCGGCGCAACTCAAAGACCATCCGTTCGTTTCCACGTAGAATGATGGCAGCACCCAAAACGGGACGAGTCACGCTAACACCAACTGCGGCAAGCGCCATTAACCTTTCGCGCTCGTTCCCCGATGTGAGCGCCCTCAGGTTCCCGATCTCCAGAACTGCCATGAGATGCATGGTCAAATCCACCCGGCGCAACCGCGCGCGATTGTTCGTGGCGACAGCCGTCTTTAGGGCTTCCACGCCGCACAAAGCTCGAGCACGAAGTCTGCCTGACACATCTTTGGCTGGATAATTGGTTGCCAGAGCCTGACCGCAAGTTTCGCAGGTAATCGACCACGCCAAGCGCCAATGGCGAAGCACCAGATCGGGTATTTTCTCAACACACCTCGGACAATACTGGAAGTCATGCCACGACACGTATTGTACGCCGTGTTGCGTCGCATCCGGAAGGGTCATGGCCGCAATCTCATGCCGGGTCAGTTGAACTGCCGAGCAGAGGCGGGCCCAGTCTACCTGTCCGAGATCGTTGATACGCTCCGGCACCCTGCCCTGCCCCAAACCAAGATAGCCGCAAAGTTCTTCAGCGGAGCAGTGATTGGCCTTCGCCAATCGCCCGATCCAGCTGGACAGAAGCTCATCGCGTGCAGGCGGCGGTCGAAACGGTAGCGGTCTGACGGTCACCCGAATGCTGCGGCGGGTTGGCGAGGGATGTTCCAGGCATGCTTTGCCCAGACCGGCTGCCAGGACTGAACCGCCTCGTCGGTGATCCGCTCCTCACCTGTCTCGATCGCTTCTATGGCCAAAGACTTGATCATGATGAACACGCGCGATGTGACACCGCCGGTCACCTTCAGGATCGTCCGAAGCGACGCGACCGTCAGGCCAGACCGCTGTTCGAGCGCCATCGCGGCGATCAACGTCTGGATCAGACGGGAGAACTCTACGTCGTCTTCCCAGAGCGGCAGGTAGTGTTCGTCCAGCCGACGGGCCAGTTGGTCGTCACCGCGGACGGCCTCGAGGGCCTCGTTGACACCGAAAACGACAAGCGACGCGCAGAGATCGTTGGACAGAAACCGTAGCATGTTCAGGAACCGTCGTTGCTCCCGGTAACTGCCGGCAAGCAGGTTATGCACTTCGTCGATCATCAGCATCTTCAGGTCCATGTCCCGAAGATGGCTTAGCGCGCGCACCTCAAGCTCGGACACCGTGTGACGCCCCCACATCGGCGCCCCGATCGTCGACAGGATGTGTTGATAGAACCGGCGCTCATCCGGCGCGGGCGGCGCCTGAACCAGCAGGATGGGTGTCTTCGTGACGCCCAGTTCGGCATTGTACTGCGTCGGATACTTGCTGGCCATGCGTTTGGCGATCATCGTCTTACCGATGCCGGAGCTACCATAGACCATCAGGCCAGGCATCCGGCTCTGTTGCGGCATTTCCATAAGGGAGGTCAATCGGTTGAGAACAATCGTGGCACGGTCGAACGCGATCCAATGATCGCCGCGGATACGGTCAATTCTTTCTTCTGGGGTCATTAAACTCATCAATCTCATAGGTTGGCAGATCAGGGTTGCCTGTATCAATCGCGAACATTTCGCGCGATGGATCGCGGCGCGGTTGGTGCCGGGGAAGCCGAGCACCTCTTTCGTCTTCCAACCGGGCAGTCCGCGTCTTTTGGCGCGCTGCCTCAGCCAGCCGTCGCTGCGCGTCAATCAATTGGAATAGGACCCGCTCGTTGATCCGGCCACCATGTTTATCATGCCATTCTTTCCGCGCCCGCCGACTTTCCCAAAGCGATATACGCGGGTGGCTGAGATCCCGGTACCGGGCCGAGATCACGCGGCCATCATCGGTGATGACCCAGATCTGCGACAAGTCTCGCGGATCGTATTTCACCTGTACCTTACCCTGCCCGCGTCCGACCAACGACGCGAAGGCATCACTCCAGTAATTGACCCCGAAAAGCGTGATCCCAGTGCGTCCGAGCTGGCGCCACTCGAATGGCAGGAAGCTTGTCCGAAAGGCTTCTATGTCGACGACCTGCCGTCCCGCAGTATCCCCGCCCATGTCCGCCCATGCCGCAAGCGGCGTTCGTCCGAGAGCTTCGTGAACCGTATTGTGGTATCGGCAGATTTCCAGATGAAGCCAATCCTCAAACTCGATCAGTGTCAGGGCCGCATGCTTCTCACTGTCATAGTCGCCCTTCTCGACGATTGAGGAATGCGTAGTCCCGGGCAGCACATGAACGGCACCCATGGTCGTTCCGATCAGCCGTTCGACATGACCGCCATAGTGTTTGCCGCCAAGCGGACGATACTCGACAGTAATGCCCCAATCTTCGCAGGCCATTCTAAAGGCGTCACTGTGGAACTCCTGCGCATTGTCGACGTGGATCGCCTTAGGAATGCCGGCCGTCGGCCAAATCACCTCTTCCAGTGTTCCAGGGACGTGCACCGATTTCCGGCGCACACAGTGATCGAGACACAAGGCGATCGACAAGACAGATGGCTCATCGAAAGTGACATGGACCCCGAGAACGATCCGGCTCGCGACGTCGATGGCCACCGTCAGATAGGGGCGCGCAAGCGGCCGTCGATTGACGTGATCGACCAACGTGATGTCCGAAGTTGTATGATCGATCTGAACGACTTCCAGCGGGGCTGAAACTTCAAGTCGGCCAGGACGCGCGGCAAAGACCTTGTCAGCCGCCTCTGCTCCGCGCCGTTTCCGGAAGACCTCTCGCTTATCCATAGCGTCTAGACGTGCCTTGACCGTTCTCCGGGTCGGGGGCTGAAACCCCTTCGCCTCGCATTCGGCACGGATCTCGCGCCAGATGCGAAGAAAGCTCGAGCGCTCGCGGACCAGATAGTATCTTCGCAGGCTCTCATCGATGATGATTTCGACGTCTTCAGCAATCCGTTTCGATCCCGGTTTCGGCCCGCGACGGTCCAACTCCAACGCCGTGGCACGTGCATCGTTCTCTCTCAGACGTCGGTAGAGCGACCATGTGTGGCTTTTCGCCAAGCCCAGTTCCCAAGCGGCATCTCCGATAGCCGCGCTGATCGGCTCACCTCTCTTCTCAAGCTCCAGGATCGGCCGAAGAACCGCCGCACGGTGTTTCGCAAGACGCTCGTTTACCACGCAAATCCCCCTCCCCAATAGGTCGACACTTATCCACAACTCAGACCGTACGGCAATTAAGGGCACAGTATGCTAATTAACGGTACAATATGAAAATTAAAGGTACAAACCGCCATTGATTTCACGGGGCAATTTCAGGCCGGATTCTGATTAATTAGGGTACAGTGACATCCAGGGCGGAGGCCGAGGTGTGTTCCGACGGCTTCAGCACAAAAGTACAGCCCGCCGCCAGCGCCGGAGCCAATTTCCACATCATCAGCATGAGTGGGGAGTTCCAAGGAACGATAGCGGCAACGACCCCCACAGGTTCCCGTAGTGTGTAGGTGAACATGTCCGGCCGGTCGATCGGCACGACTGAACCGGTGATCTTGTCTGCGAGGCCAGCATAAAAGTACAGCCATTGTGGCAGAAAGCTGACCTGACCGCGGACCTCCGCCAACAACTTGCCGTTGTCGCGCACTTCCACTGTCGCCAATTTGTCGGCATCGCGCTGGATTAGCTCCGCCAGTTTGCGCATCAAGGCGCCGCGCTGCGTCGGCGGCATCTGCCCCCAGGGCCCGGAATAGAGCGCGTCATGCGCCGCATCCACGGCGGCGTCGACATCCCGCGCATCGCACTTCGGGATCTTGGCCCAAGGCTCCCCGGTGTAGGGGTTATAGCTCTCAAAGGTTTCCTCCGTGGCGCTGTCGTGCCACTCGTTGCCGATAAATATCTGATACTTTTCCAGGTCGTTTTCCATGTAGAGCCTCTCCCTATTGTCTGTATTTCTATATCGGGACCGGAAGCTGATGCGCTCGAGACACTCGATCGCCGCTCCACGTCCTCGGAGCCGTCGCCCTAGAGCTTCGACGGCAGATACGTCGTCAGGCCCGGCGCCACAGCAAGAATGATCATCCCAAGTATGAATAGGGCAACGAACGGCCAAGCTGCAGCGAATACGGTGGAAAGCGATCCCTCGCTCCAGGCGCTTTTCAGGGCGAATAGTGTGTAGCCGAATGGCGGGGTGATCCCTCCAACCGTGATGTTCACCAGGAACAGAAGCCAGAACCAGATCGGGTCGTAGCCGAAGCTATCTATGATCGGTAGGTAGATCGGAATGACAATCAACATCAACGCGATCTGGTCAATGAACATGCACAGGATGAAGGGAAGAACCATCAGGAGCACCAGCATAAGCCAAGGGGAGACATCCAGTCCCACGATCCACGCGGTGAGTGCCGAGGCGCCACCGGAAAAGGCCAAAAGCTGACTGAACAACTTCGAACTGGCCATGATGATCAGGATCATCGCCGAAATTTTCACCGACCCGCCTAGCGACTCGAGGACCATCTGGAATGAAAGGTTGCGATAGATCGCGGCCGTCATAAGCGCGCCAAGAACGCCCATCGCACCGGCCTCCGTCGGAGTGGCGACCCCTGCCAAGATCAGCCCCATGACGGAGACGATGATGATTGTGAACGGCAAGAGACGTCCAACGGCGATCAGGGTGTCCTTGAATTCAACCCGGGGTGTTGCTTCCTCATTCTGCGGTGCCAGCGACGGATTGCGCCAGATCCGGAGGAAGACATAGGCCGCGAACAACCCTGCGAAGATCAGGCCGGGGATGATCCCCGCGATCAGCAATCCGGCGATGGACACCCCGGCCAGCGTGCCAATGATGATGACGAGCACGCTAGGCGGGATTAGAGGTGCGAGGCTGGCGCCGGCCAGGATCGTGCCGACCGACAGCCGCGCGTCATAGCCGCGCGCGATCATTCCTGGCAGAAGCGAGCGACCCAACATAGCCGCCACGCCCATTGCCGCGCCGGAGAGCGTGCTGAAGACAGTCGCAAGGACGATGGAGAGTACATACTGGCGTCCGGGTACCCGGCCAATCAGCGTGTCTATCGACTGAAACAACACATCGACCGCGCGGCTTCGGAACAGGAGTTCCCCCATCAGGATGAACAGCGGGATCGTCACCAGGGTGGAGTTCGTGGCGGTCTCGTAGAAGCTGCCGGAGAACATCCCGAAGCCAGCAGGTCCCAGAACCAGCAGCGTGGCGCCCATGTTCACTGTCAGGAAGGCGACGAAGACAGGCATACCAGCGGCCATGAACAGAAGCAGCAGACCGACTCCGGCAAGTACGGCGGGAATACCCTCGATCATATCGTTGCCTGCGTCTCGTGATGGGATTTGCCGCCGAAAGCGAGCCTGAGAAAGGCGAGGCCGGCATTCACCATCCCGAACACGAGAAAGGCGAACAAGATCCATTTGGGAAACCGCACGCTGGTGAGCGTGGCCGTACCCCGGTCGATCAACCGCAGCGTTTCATCCAGGAAGATGTAGCCGGCCCAGAGGCAGACGGCGGCACCCAACACAAACCCTAGGCGCCGCATGAAATCAGAGGCGCGCCGTCCGAGCACGTTGAGCAGGATCGGAACGGACACGTTGCCGTCAATCCGCGTTACGTGCGGCAGGACCAGAAAGATCGAGATAAGTAGCAGGAACGACACGAAGTCGCTGGCCCACTTGGTCGGCGCGCCCATCAGATAGCGCGAGAAGACCTCATAGGAAAAAATCATCACGATCAGGCCAAGGGCCCCAGCCCCTAGCCAGTAGCTCAAAGTGACCAACGCATCGTGAGCCCACAAGAGCGCTCGGCCCAGGCGGCGCAAAAACACACTCATCCCTGTCTCCGTACCCGATTGAAACTTTGTGGGGCCGCCCCGAGTCCGGGGCGACCACCGGGGAGGATCGTCACTCGCCGATCCCAGCGGTTTCGGCGATCTCGCGCATCTGCGCGATCTCGTCGGGATTCACGGTCGCAGCCAGATCCATGACCCCGTTATACCAGGCGCTCTTGAGGTTGGCGACGACATCATCCTCGAACCGGGTCTCTTGCATCCCCTCGGCGACGAGGGTCTCTTCCTCGGTGCCTGCGAGGCCGTCGAAGGTCGCCGAGGCTTCCACCTCGTAGGCACGTGCGGCGGTTTCGATCTCGGTGCGGGTCTGTTCGTCCAGAGCGTTCCAAGCGTCGAGGTTCATCAAGAGCATATGCCCGACCTGACCGAAGGTTGGCCGCACGAAGTAGCTCGACACTTCGAACCAGCGGTAGTTGACCGCGCCCACTGCCGGCCAGGCCGCGCCGTCGACCACGCCACGTTCGAGAGCCGGATAGATATCCCCGCCCGGCAACACCACCGGGGAACCGCCAAGCGCTTCGATCACCGGATGATAGAGAGGGGTGCCCCGGATGCGTCGGCCGGTAAGCCCGTCGCCGGTCAGGGGCTCCTTCAGGATCATGTGGAACCCGTTGGTATCGTAGAAGATCGCGATGAGCTTCAACCCGGCTTTCTGGTATTCCTGATCGACGAAGTCCCACATGCCCGACTCGTGGATCGTACCAATGTCGCCGCTTAGAGAATCGAGCGCCATGCCGAGTGCGATATCATTGTAGTGATATCCGCCATTGGTATAGAGCATATCGAACAGGCCCTGGGTCACCGGGTTCAGCTGTTCGAACGGCGGGATCGTCTCGGGCCCGAATCGCGACAGGCCGAGCTTGGCTGTCGTCTCCGCCTCCAAGTATTCCATGAACGGATCCAGCACCTCGCCGACGGCGGCGTAGCTCTGGTCCCAGCTCGCCAGGATCTTGGTATCCGCCACCGCAGCCGTCGCGAGCGGCGCCAGTGCTATGGATGCGGCAAGACCACACAATTGTTTTTTCATTTTCTTTCCTCCTCTGTTTTCCAGCCGCCTTCCGGCACCCTGCCCGGGCATCGCGGAAACAACGACTAATCCGGCTTTAAACTCACAGGGCCGCAGCGCGCGGCCCCCATCTCAAAACACGATTACTCCCTTTCCCCCGACCTGCTTGTCGAGCAGGTCGTAGGCTTTTCCGGCGTCCTCCAGCGCCCACCGGTCTGAGAAGATTGAACCGACGTCGATCCCGCGATCCACGGAAAAGACGCCGCAATCTTCCATCAGGTTAGTGGAGAAGGTGAACGATCCCGCCATGTTGATCTGGCGAAAGATCACGTCTGACGCGAGGTTGATTTCTGTCGGCTGTCCCAGTCCGACGAAGACCGCGGTGCCCCAAAGCCGGAGGCATTTGACTGCGTCGTTGATCGCTTGTGGTGCGCCCGATGTTTCCAGCGTGTAGTGCGCGCCCCGACCGTGTGTCAGTTCTCGGATTGCCTCCACCGCGTCCGTTTCAACTGGGTTGATTGTTTCGACGGCGCCGAAGCGGCGGGCCATTTCGAGCCGCTCGGGGCTGATATCGAGAGCGATCACCCGCGCGCCCATTGCCGCGGCGAATTGTGTACCTGATAACCCGACAGGACCCTGCCCGAAGATCGCGATCGTATGGCTGCCGTTGGGTTGGATCTTGCGCAACGCCGCATAGGAGGTGCCGGACCCACAGGCAATCGCCGCACCCGCTTCGAACGATAGCTCTTCGGGTAGCGTGACCAGCGTATGGGCCGCGCATTTCATGTATTTCGCGTGCGCGCCATGGGCTGTCCAGCCGTAAATGTCAGGTACCTTGTTTTCGCAGATCTGTGGCCAGCCGGTGCGGCATTGATCGCAGATGTGGCAGCCGGAGTAGTGATGGATCATCACCCGTTGCCCCATCTGCGCAATGTTCTGATCGACCCCTGGTCCGATCGCTACGACGACCCCGCAGGGTTCGTGTCCGGCGATTATGGGGCCGCCGTCGCGCATCGTCTCGTAGGGCTTGCCCTTGGCCAGTTTGCGAAACGCCCGGTCGTCGCTCGGCGCGCGGTAGGCGTGCAAATCACTGCCGCAAAGACCCGATGCCTTGACCTCGATGACCACTTCGCCCGGCCCTGGCGTCGGATCGTCGAACTCCATGATCTCGACTCGCTTGTCTCCGGGAAATGTCACACCCCGCATATCGCGCTCCCTTAACTTTATAATTCACCTGCCCTGGCGAAGCACCGGACACGTCGTTTTCCGCTTCTCGTTTCTTTGTTCGAACTAGCTAACGTTCAAAGAGCGAACGGGATCGGTCTCTTCGAGCCAGGCCAAGAGGGCACGCAATTGGGCGTCCCGCGTCTCGACGACCGCTTCGGGGCTGTTGTTGAACTTGTACCAGCCTTGTCCCGTAATCGCGCCGAGGTTGTTCTGTTCGACCAGATCTTCAAGCACCTTCCGACCCTTGTAGTTCTCATCTCCGGTCTGTTCGTAGATCGAATTGGTGACGGCAAGCGCGGTCTTCTTCGAAACGATTAGATCTTCAGTCAGAAGTGGACCCCACAGCGCGAGTCTCGGCCCGAGACTTAGCCGGACGGCATCGTCGATATCGTCGCGCGTCGCCAGGCCTTCGTCCATCAGACGATAGATCTCGGTCAGCATGGCGAACTGGATCCGGTTCACAAGAAAGCCTGGACGTTCGAGGATCGCGACACCGACATGTTCGATGTTCTGCACCAGCATGCGGCTCCATGCCACCAACTCCGCTGGCGTATCGGCCGCATGGATCAACTCGATTACGGGAACGATATGACCCGGAGTAACATAGTGAATGCCCATCATCCGCTCTTTGCGTGTCATTTGAGCGGCGATGTCGGAGATTAGGAAGGACGAGGTATTGGTCGCCAGCACCACGTTTTCCGGACAGATCCTGTCGAGTTCCGCGAACAGGGCCTGTTTGACTTCCAGGGATTCCTGCACTGCTTCATGCACGAGGAAGGCCCCTTCGATCGCGCTCGCAAGATCCGGCTCAAGTGTCACTCCGGCTAGCATGGCCTCCGATGCATCCGAATCCTCGACCAGTCCTGCCGCGATCGGGCGGGCCCGCTCCACGTAAGTGTCAAGCATGGTCTGATTGCTGTCGCAGATCACCGCATCATAGCCGTGATGCGCATAGAGTGTCGCGATGACACATCCCATGAATCCGGCCCCGACGACGCAAATCCTACCGGACCCGGGCGGCTCCGTACCGAACGCAAATTCCTTCAAACTTTCCTCCTCCCTTCAAATGGTATGAACCTTCGACTCTTCTGGACGACAGGCTTCTAGCCGACTGTTTCACTCGAGCCGCTGGGATTGCGGCGCGAGGATCAGGAATGTTCCGATTGTGCGATGCCGAGCGGTCTCGCGTCCAATACGCAAACGTCGACAATATATATGGTTACAGTTATGATTTAATGGCGGGCGTTCAATCAACTGAGGTGATTCCAGGATTTGCCCGACCGATTTATTGGGGTTTTGGTATGCTTCCGAGCCATCAGACCGGATGCCCGACACAGGAGAACAGGAATTGCGCAATGACCCACTAGAAGAACCGAACGACACGCTGTCGAAAGACCTTCTGCGGTCACGCAATCTCACGCTGCACGTCTTTTGCACGATCGCCAAATTCAACAGTGTAACCCGCGCGGCGGAGTATCTGAATATCGCGCAACCCGCAGTAACCGCCCACCTGCGCAGTCTGGAGAAGAGCCTTGGTGTCAAGTTGGTGCGCAAGGCCGGGCGAAACATCGAACTGACACAAGCCGGTCGCCGCACTCTTGCCTGGGCGAAGGAAACCATTCAGCGCAGCTCAGATATGTTTCTAGACCTCGCAGACATCAAGAAAGGTCTGATCGGCCGAACACGGATCGCTTCGTCGATGGTGGCTGGCACTTACAAGTTGTCTGAAACTATAATCGCGTTCAAAAAAGAATTCCCATCGGCCAGGATTTCGGTGTCGATGGCCAGCCCCTACCTTGCCACGGAATCAGTACTGCTTGGGGATTGCGACTTCGGGATCACTTTGGTTGATCACAATCGCGACACCTCACGGTTGGAGATCGAATTGCTCTGGCGCGAGCCGCTTTATCTGGTGGCCGCGATAGAGAGCCGACTGGTCGGCGATGTCGCTCATATCGATGAGCTAGGGACATTACCGTTGATCACCCCGCCGAAGGGGCAAATGGCGCGAGAGCTCATCGACGAGGTGCTGCGCGCCGCAGGGGTCGTGCGAACCAACAGCGTACTGGCCTTCGGGCATCCCGAGCCGATCCTAAATGCGATCCGCGCCGATGTCGGGGCCGGTTTCGTCTTCAAGAGCGCATTGCCGAGGGACCCAGAGGCGTCGGGGCTTCGCCTTGTGCATACACCAGACCTAGAAATTGCAATGCCACTGTTCCTGGTCTACGACAAGAAGACGGTGTTTTCCGCGCCGCAAATTCAGCTCATGGACCGCATCCGACAATCCTTCGCCGAGCCTGCATGATCATGTACAGAAGGCCCCGCGCGGGGGGGCGACACTGCGAGCCATGCAAAGGACACCCTCCGAAGGGCACGACGATGCGGTCAGTGGGACATGAACACCGGCACTTGGCTGCTCCTGATGACTTCGTGGGTAACGCCCCCGAACAGGTCTTGCGAAAACTTGCTGTGTTCGTAAGCCCCCATCACGATCAACTTTGCCCCCAACTCGGCAGCGGTCCGTTGAATAACGTCGGCTATGCCGTTCTTGCCTTTGGGGCGCTCGACCTGTTCCACGTCAACACCATGGCGTCGAAGGTGGGTGACAATGTCTGTTCCTTCAGGCATTTTCGGCAGGCTCGCGCCAACGCTCAAGATCGTGACCTTGCGCGGTCTCTCCTCCAAGATCGTCATTGCGTCGTTGAGCGCTCGGGCTGCCGAGCGCTTTCCGTCCCAGGCGACGAGAGCATGTGAACCAAGTTTGTCGGTGGAGTATCCATTGGGTACAACAAGGACTGGGCGGCCGCTTTGTAGTGCCATAAGATCTGGGTTCACAGCGCGAAATTCATCGGTAGGAAGGTTCGATTGGTAGCCTGTCACCACAAAATCAAAATTACGTGCGATTTCGGGCAAACTTAACTTTCCGATCTCGCTTGGCATAACAAAACGCGACCGTTCGGCCACTCCTGCCGAAGAAGCTTGCTCCTCAAAAAAGGCTCGAGCAGCTTCGATTTTCTCATTCCGCACATTTCCGAGCTTGTCGAGAAGTTCTTCGGTCAGGCCGAGAACATGTTCGAAGTAGGAAGAAGTGCTGCCATAAACCGCGGTCAGCCATGCATCGTGCTTGGCCGCAATTTTTGTCGCATGACCTACGCCACTCGGGAATCCAGCACTCCCGGAATGCGTAATAAGGATATTCTTGATGCTCATCTTCGCCTCACTGATCGAACGCTAAGACATGCTATCATTTGACTACTTAGATGTCTATGTTTTTTGCCGCGCTTCAAGAGATAGCTAGGTCGCGATAACCGCCAGACATACTGCGTGCCGTTCAAGCATGAAAGAGGCCACCCGGATGTTCTCCGGGCAGCCTCGCAGTGATCCGTATATGCGTGTCCTGTTGAAGACGGACGACGAGAACGGCGTCAACCTTTGGCGTTTGCCTCCAGTTTCCACTCGGACATAACTGGGTCAAGATTGAACAGTTTCTGCGCGTTTCCACCTAGAATGCTCCGCTTGGCCTTTTCGTCCAAGAACGGAAGATCATAGATCGTGCTCGGAAGATCCATATCCCAATGCGGATAGTCGGACGAATAGAGCAACTGCGATTCTGCGTTTATCATCTTGAAGGTGACTTCCAAGGCTTCGCGGTTGTCCACCAGCTCCATCGGCTGCGTAGAGTAGTACATCTCACGCATGTAATCGCTGGGTTTTTTCTTCAAGAGTGGAGCATCGGACGTACGCATCATGTACTCGTTGTCCAGCCGTTGCATCAGGAAAGGAACCCAAGCCAGACCACTTTCGATCCACATGGTTTTCAGCTTTGGAAAACGCTCGGGCATGCCGTTCATAACCCAGTTGGTCATGTGGATGATGTTACAGAAGCTGAAACCAAGCGCGTGAACTGAGATAAACTTGTTCAGCTGTGCCAACGAGGTGTCGGCCCAGTGATAAGCCGCGTGGAAGCCAAGAGGCATTCCGTGCTCTTCCAGTTTGGCATAAATACGCATGTTTGCGCTGTCATGCACTGGGCGCTTGAGATAGCCAGTCGAAAGGAACCCAACGACGCCTTTCTTTTCGGCGAACTCGTCAATCATCTTCTCGGCTTCGTGCGGCTCGTTCATGGGCAGATAGACCATGGATACGAGGCGATTGTCTTCTTCAAGAATGCGCTCGCTCAGCCAACGGTTATAGGCGCGGGCCATTGCCACCTCGACCTCGACTTGGGGGTGCGTCGCCAACAGCAGCATTGGGGTTGGGAAAAGGCACGCCATATCCGTACCCATCGCGTCCATCCAGCGCCGTGCCAAAGTGATGTCGCGGTGTGGTTCTTCGGGGACAATTTCCTTGTTCCGACCCGCATAGCGCGTCACGCGCCCAGCCATGTCCTGCGAACCGATCGCCTGCGGAATAAGGCCGGCGCGGCCAACGTTACCGGCTGACAAGCCAAGATGGCGCATCACCGGGTCGTCCATGTATTGCAGGATTTCCGGCAAGGCCTCAGTCTCATAGTGGTGGCTGTCCACATCGCAAATGAAGAAGTCTTTGTAATTGCGATCTTCCGCTTGCTTACGTGCGTTCTTCAGCAGCTTGCTGGTGTTAAATTCCTGGATTGCCGGATCGTTATCCGAGCTGTAGTTCATCGTGGTGCCCGTTAAAGACATTTTATCTCTCTCCCCTCGTGTTACGGATTCAGCGTCTGCCACATGCCCAACTCGAACACCGCCATATCGGCAGCATCGAGAATGCCGGTCGCGGCGATGGCGACAGCTGTCGCCGAGACATCGTTGTCTCGTGGGAATGCGGGCAAGCCGTCATTGGTTTCGCGAAGTTTCGCATATGCGGTCACAGCGTGTGAAAGCAGCGCCTGAAGTTGCTCGGCGCGCAGGCCACTGCTTTCGGGGTTGCGAAGTGCATTCAGGACAGCATCGACCGATGCCTCCAGAGCAGGAGCTTCAGCGGTTATCTGGTCAAACTTCGACATAGACCTCTCCTCCTTTTTCCACCACGTTGTAACGTTTCATTTTGTACTTCGGATCGCCGACGGCTTCGCCCGTTGCAATCTTGAATTCCCAGCCATGCCACGGGCAAACGAAATGCAATTCGTCTTCGTTGAAGGTCTGCCGGAGCGCGCGCTGCTGGTCGTCGAGTTCGACGCAGACCTGCGGCATCTTTAGGCCTTCGCATACCGGGCCACCTTGGTGCGGACACACGTTCTTATATGCAACGATGTCTCCTTTGTGCCGAATGACCCCGATCTCGACCCCGTCGACCTCGCAAATCTTTGCCGTCTTGTCGCTCAAGTCCGACACCGCACATAGCAATCTTTCTGGCATTATAGCTCCTCCGTCTGTTGCCCAGTCTTGCTTCAAGTTAGTAAGATTGCCTTACTATAAGAGTGGCTTTAGAATTGTCAAGAAATAAGACATCTAAATTAGGGGGCGCAAATCGTGCCGCAATCACCTTCTAGGAAACGTGGTCTTGGGGCGTCACTCCGCCTGGCGCATCATCTTTATGGTAAGCTGCTGCAGGAGCAGTTGCGCGAAACCGGGCTCAGCATGGCGCAGTACATTCATCTCCGGTGCCTGAGAGAGGAAGGCAAACTAAAACAATCCGAGCTTTCCGGGTTGCTGGGCATCGAAAAGGCGTCATCTACACGCGTACTGGACGAGCTCGAAAAGCGAGATCTTATCACGCGTAACCGCAGCCAGTCCGACCGGCGCGTGGTTCATGTCGACCTGACTGACTCAGGCCTTCGAAGGATAGATGGCGCAATGAAATCTGCGCGTCTCGCGGCAGATCACGCCTCGACGGGATTTGAACCCGACGAGTTGGGTCACCTTTTCGCTGCGATGGACAAGCTTCTAGATAATCTCGCAAGCGCGTGTTGCCAGTCCCGCTAACCAAACCTTGGCGCAAGGGCGAGAAGTGTCACACCGGTCGCGGCTAGTGCAGACGACAGGTAGAATCTGGGACCCGGGCGCCGTTCGGTTTTGAAGATGTGGCCTGCGAGCCAGGCGGCAAAGAACATCTCGATCGAAGACATGATCGCGACGACGGTCACATCAGTGAACATAAGTGAAAAGAACAGCGCCACTTGCCCAACGGTCATCGAACTGCCAGCCAGCAGTTGCCACCTGCTCGGCCGCTGAATTCGCCAGGACAACGCGTTGCGCGATTTGAACCGGAACACCCAGGAGACCGCAAACCACATTAGACCCGTCATCGCACCGATGAAAACTCCGGCCAGAGGGTCCGGCAAAGTCTGCATCGCGAGCTTTCGGGAGACGAAAGAGCCGCCATACCCGGCGGCGGACGCTACGGCCATCGCCCGGCCCTTGTTCTTCTCTCGAGGGTCAGGATCTCCGACCGCCAAGTCAGAAGCCGATTTGACCGAAGCGCGTGACATCATGATTACCACGCCGCTGGTAACCAGGAAGAAGGCGATGACCACAGGTGTCGTGATGACCTCACCGAGCAGAAAGAACGCCAACAGCGCCGCAAACACTGGTATCAGGCGTCGGATGAAACCGGTCTCGATGGCTCCGGCAAGCTCTACCGAGCGGAACAGCGTAAGACGGCCGACAACGTTGCCAAGCACCCCGGCTGCAACGAAATAAGCCGCACCAATGAGCGCACCGAGTCCAAGTTCCGGCATCGTTGGGCCCAGGAGCAGCCAAAGCGCCCCGGAGACAACGGCGGTCATCAGCACAGAGATAAGAACGTCGTTGCCGCGGCCCTGAACCGATTGCGAACTCTTGGCAATGGAAACCGAACTCAAGGCGTAGCAGAACGCTCCGAACGCGGCCAAGAGGCCGCCGAACCCTGCGGTGGTCATCGCGCGTGTCGGCGCGGATTGTACCTGCTACTTGTCATGGGTCAGCAACTGATCCAGGAAGTGGTCTGAAGACATAACCTCGCGCATTGGCAGCGTCTCCTGCTGCGCCATCAGCTCGGTAGAATAGGTCAACCCCTGGCCGTCCCAGAACCACCAATAGATGATCTTGCCTTGCTTGTCGCGAATCGGCATCCGGAAAATCGGGAAACTTCTTTCCGAATGCGGAATGTCCGACCGTCCGGCAAGCGCGTGCTTCAACCCTAACCGATTCAATGCCCCCGTTAGGGGGACCATGGCCATCGGTGCGGGTTTTTCGGCCAATACAGTCACATTGTCGGGCCGGTGTTCGTAAGACCCCGGGAGGAACTTGACCACGGGAGGATAGCTCGGGTGGGTATGCGTGAGCTGTACGTAAGCCAGCCCCTTCGTTGTTTCGACCTCGACGATATCTCCGGGTGCGTACTCTTCCATTGTGGCGCTCCTCTTAAAGGCTGTAGGCTTCTAGGGTCGAGGGATGGAACAGTTCTTCGATCTCCACTCGGCGCGGCGACAGTCCCTGACTCGCGTGGTAATCCAAAAACTTGTTCAGGACATGGGCGTTGCCGCCGACGCCATAGCTCCAGGGGTCGTCACCCATTAGCGCATGCACGCGGTTGAGATTATCCTCGACGAAGGGCATCGTTACTTTCGTTGCAGAGGTATCCGACAGGGCCTCTTCTGCTAGCAGCTTCGATTGCGTGAACGCCTTGAGCAGGGCGGCGGGTAAGAACGGGTATTCCTCTGCGAGGCTGCGGCGCACCCCAAGAACATGCATGATCGGAAAGATCCGGGTCTTTTCGAAATAGGCTTCGGCCGTAGCGATGCTGTCTGCAAAAAGCCGACCTACGTGCGGATGCCGCTCGGCGAAACAACGCGGCCAACGCGGGCCGACGAAGCCGTCGATCTCACCGGCTTCGAGCATGCCATTCAACGTGCTGCCGACCGGCGCCTCTTCCATGCGGATATCGCCGGGTAACTGAACCTTGATCTTTTCGGGCCGGCCCGGCGTATCCATACCGCCGCGCACCCAGATGATGTCGGAGGGTTTGACACCGTATTCCTCTTCGAGAATGCCGCGCACCCAGACATTGGCGGACAGCTGATATTCGGCGATACCAATGCGCTTGCCCTTCAGATCCTGAGGCGTTTCGATTCCTTTGTCGGTTCGAATGTAGACAGAAGTGTGACGGAACGCCCGGCTCAGAAAGACCGGGATCGCGACATAGTGCGGATTTCCGCGGGCGACCGAGATCGAATAGGAGGACAACGAAATTTCGCTGATATCGAACGCTTCGTGGCGGAACGCCCGGAAGAACATTTCCTCTGGGGACAGGAGCATGGGCACGGGATCGACACCGTCTATCTGCACTCTTCCATCCACGATGGCACGCGTTCGGTCATAATTTCCCATGGCAAGGGATAGTTTGAGATTGCTCATCCTGTTTGTTCCTCCTCATTTGTTTTGCATTGTTGCCGCAGGTCGACAGGTTGGCCGGTCGAGGCGGACTGCAGGATCGCATGGCAAACCTCCAGGCTTGCCAGACCCCACGCGCCCGTCTGGACGGGGGCCTTGTTCTGGCGGACAGCGGCTACCAGTGCATCGTTCACGGTTCTACGTGGCGCGGGCCCGAATGTCGCTTCGATGAAGCCACGCTCGGTGTCACCAAATACTTCAACTCCGTCCGGAGTCAGCTTTAGGTCGGCACGGTCGCAAAGCGCGATGACTGGGCCAAAATGCTCGTTGTGCTTTGCGTCGACCGTCTTACCGCTGCCGAATGTGCGCGTCGTCTTGAGGCGCGCCTCGTCATCGGGATCGAGGGCCATCAGCGCCCGCCTTGCATCGCCATAGGCGCCGGCGAGTTTTCGCTGCCCCAGCTCTCCGACGTCGTTCATCCAAATGTCGCTATCGAAATGGGCATAGCCCGAATAGGTGAGATTGGCGACGCATCCACCCTCAAAGTTCATCAGCGCCGTAAAGGCGCCTTCTGTTGGACGCTTTGGATCCCATGCCCCCGTCATGGCATAAATCTTCTCTCCCATGCCGCCCGCAAGCCGTCGGACCACGTCGATCTGGTGGATGGCCTGGCTGAACAGCACCCCTCCTCCTTCTTCGGTGCGCAGCTCCTCCGGGCGTCGGGGACGATACAGGAAGTCGGTGTAGTTAAGGGCCTGGATCATTCTCAGCTGGCCGAACTTGCCGCTCGCGATCAACTGCGCGGCCAGCTCGACCGGCGGATCGAAACTGTGGCTGGGCCCAACGATCAGGTGAACCCCCGCCTCGTTCGCGGCGGCGACCATGGTCTCGGCGTCTTCCATCGAGATCGCGAGCGGCTTTTCCACGAGAATGTGCTTTCCAGCGCGCGCCGCGGCCAGAACGTGATCTACATGCATTTGGTGCGGGGTGGCGATGTAGATCGCTTCCACAGATGGATCGGCGCATAGATCCTCGACAGTCGGATAGGCGACACCGCCGTATTGCTCTTCGAATGCGGCCCGGCTTTCCGCCCTCGGCGCGGCCGCGGCCGTGAGCTTGACGCGTGCGTCGGCATCAAAGGTGGGGACCATCAGCATGAAAGCCCGCCCCAACCCCGCAACTCCGAGGCGGACGGGATCAGAGGTCAAGAACCAGCCTCCCCGATAGCGCGCGGGATACACAAATCATTATATGGTCGCTTTTTTCCTCTTCCATAAGCACCATGTCGCGATGGTCAGCTTTCCCCTCGAGGAGGCGGGTCTTGCAGGTGCCGCATGTGCCACTTTCACAGGAGCTGGACGTTGCGAATCCGGCGTCACGCAATGCCTCCAAGATCGAACGATCTTCGGGCACCGTGACGGTTTCGCCACTTTTTTTCAGCTCCACTTCGAAAGAGACATCGTCTTGGCGCACCACATCGACGGGCTTGAAATCCTCGAAGTGAACTCGCCCCTCCGGCCAGTGCCCGGAAACGGCCTTGATTTCATCCATCAGCGGTTTCGGACCACAACAGAAGACGTGAGTGGCACGGGGCGTGACGAGATCGTCCCAGAAATCGTAGACTGCATCCGGAGCGCCGCCGTCATGGTGCACAATGATCCGGCCATCGAAATCTCTCATCAGTTCATCCAGATAGGCCGATTCCTCCGGACTGCGGCTGACGTAGATGATTCTGAGCATCTTGCCCTTCTTGTCGAGATACCGTGCCATCGACAGAATCGGCGTGATCCCGATACCGCCGGCGATGAGCAGGTACTTCTGAACATCGGTTAGCGGGAAATCGTTTTCCGGGAATTCGACTGTCAACTCGGACCCGACGGTCGCCTGTTCGTGCATCGACGCGGAGCCCCCACGCGAATTCGGTTCTTTTTTGATCGCGACAACAAATTCCTTTGGGTCGCTGCCATCGTTGATCAGCGAATAGCGACGCATCGCTCCGGACGGAGTTTCCAAGGTGATGTGAGCACCAGGATCGAAACTAGGGAGCACATCGCCCCCAACCGGCACCAGGGTGAATTCGGCGATGCTCGGGGTCAAGTCACGCCGTTTCTCGACGCGCATCTTGATATTCTCCATGAGGTCCTCCCATTTGGTCGTGATTGTGAAATTGTTTAGATAGCTAAGTTATGTGTGTCAACAGACCATGTGCTGCGCAGTCATCCTCAACCTTGGGCGAGCCATCGAGAACGTGCAGGTGCTACTAGTGGAGGAACCTGTTATGGCCGTCGCGTTTCGACGTTGACACCTGAGACAGCGGACACGGATCTTGCGCCCACAAAGGTCATGGTCCTCGTCATCTCCTCTTCAAGGATCGAAAGCGCCCGTGACGCGCCCGCCTCGCCTTGCGCCGCCAAGCCATAGAGCGGCGCGCGACCCAGCAGAACGCCCTTCGCGCCCAGGGTTAGCGCTTTCACGATGTCACTGCCGCGACGAATGCCGCCGTCCAGCAGAACCGGGAACTTCCGATCAAGAGCCGCGATGATATTTGCGAGTACGTCGATGGTGGCAGGAGCGCCATCAAGCTGACGGCCACCATGGTTCGAGACGACGATTCCATCCACACCGGCGCGTTGCGCGTCAATCGCATCTTCTGGGCACATGATACCCTTGATCAGCAGCGGGCCTTTCCATTTCTCCCGAATGCGGCGAACATGTTCCCATGAAAACTCCGGGTTCCGCTGAGATCGGGTAAACTCGGCCAGTTCTCTGTCGCTCGCGCTGTTTCCGACAAAGTCCAAGAGGTTCTCAAGTCTGGGACGGTGCGGCCCGAGCCATACGGAGGTCAGCCAAGCAGGATG
This sequence comes from Pelagimonas sp., assembly GCF_058892305.1. Lineage (NCBI taxonomy): Bacteria > Pseudomonadati > Pseudomonadota > Alphaproteobacteria > Rhodobacterales > Roseobacteraceae > Pelagimonas > Pelagimonas sp. The sequence goes on along the minus strand of NZ_JBZXVN010000014.1, from coordinate 22,758 downwards.
CAGAAGCCCATCGAGAACAGTCCGGGGGCCAATGCGGATTTCGTGGGCGAAGCCGTGCCGCAGATCACGTTCGCGCTTGCCGCCCACGAGTGAATCGACAGTCAGTACCAGAGCCGAGTAACCGGCCGCCTGCGCCCGGTCGATCAGCGCATCAGCGAATGCGCCCTTCCCCCAAGGATAAAGCTGGAACCAGAGGGGACCCTTGCTCCTCCGCGCGATCTCTTCCAGCGTCGTGTTCGAGGCGGTCGAAACCGTGAAACCGACCCCAGCCCGTTCGGCCGCAGCGGCGAGGTGCAGATCTCCCTGGGGCCAGTAGAGCCCATTCAGCCCTGTCGGCCCTATGAAAAACGGCTTGGAGTATGTTTCCCCGAACAGCTCCAAGGTGAGATCGACGCTCCCCCCTTTGAGGATTCGCGGCGTGAGAACGATATCCGTGAAGGAACTGCGGTTCCGCCGCAGCGTCACCTCTGCTTCCGCGCCCCCATCCAAATAGTCGAACACCACCCGTGGCAGGCGGCGCCGTGCCTGCTCCCGCAAGTCTTCGATATTGATTGCTGTCGTCATAACGCCTGTCGCCCGTCGAGCAGAAACCGTCGAGGGAAGCTATGAAAGTCCGACGGCACCACGAAAAAAGAGCCGCCCAAAACCCCTTGAGGCTTTGGACGGTTCAGGGAGGAAACATGTGCGCAAGTTATTCGGCCGCTTCCGTCTTGCTCGACGTGTCTACCAGTGTTCGCCAATCGACGTCCTTAGGATACACGCCCTCGTGAGAGGCGATTACCCTTTGCGGAATCTTCGAGTCGGTGCCGATTGCCTGGCCACCTTCGGCGACTTTCTTTGCCGCATCGGCCATGAGCCGGCGGAACTCGACAATCGCTAGGTCGGAGGCCCCAAGAATGTCCGTGTGACGCTGCACGCGGCTACCCATCGAAACCCACATCACAATATCTTCGTTCGGAATGCCGTCCACGCCGGTAAAGTGGCCCTCTTTCATCCTTTCGCGGTCCTGCTTGAAGTCGTTCTCCAACGTCCGGAGAGAGCGCCATTTATGGTCCACGTCCTCACCCGGTACGGCATGGGCAAACTTGCGCCACTCTTTGGTGGAGGGAACGTTCGGTCCGTCGAAGGCTATGAAGTGAAACGCTGTCTCATCGTCATTGATCGGCACGATGACGCTGGCGACCCGGTAGTTGTTGTTCGGCGGAATCAGCGAATAATAGGGCGCGATAAATTCGGTGATCCGGAGATAGTTATGCGTCTGAGCGTTTTTGATCGGCTTACGGATCGCCGCGTAATGGAAACCGTAGCTCGTGGTTTCAGTCTGCATACGCGGAGATTTGTCTGTCGACGGGCGGTACCATGATTTGTCGTCCGCCGCGGCGCCCTCGACCCGTGCCGGAACCATATTCGAGGAATGGAGCGATGATGAATGCGCGCTATCGATCTGGCCCTCGTGAATCTGCGCCCAGTTGGCGGGCACGCGAATCTTCAGGATCGAAACTGGGGTGTCTTCGGTTGGCGCAAAGGCCGGCGGCTGGAACTCGGGCATATCATCTTTCTCGCCGAGCCAAGCCCAGACGAAGCCGCCCCACTCCCGCACGGGGTAGGAACGATGTTTGACCTTGTCCATCAATGGACTGCCTTCTGGCTCTGAAGACATTGCGACGACATTGCCTTCAACATCCATCTTCCAGCCGTGATAGAGGCAGCGCAGCCCACATTCCTCGTTACGGCCATAGACCAGAGAGGCCTTTCTGTGCGGGCAAAGCTCATCCAGCATTCCCAGACGACCCTTGGTATCCCGGAACGCGACATAGCTTTCGCCGAGAACTTCGACTCGAAGCGGTTTGCCGTCCGACTCTTCAACCTCTTCGATCAGGCATACAGGCGTCCAATGCTGACGCATAAGTCGCGCCATCGGGGCATCCCCCGTTACGCGTGTAAGCAGTTCATTCTCTTCGGGTGTAAGCATCTGGGCTCCTCCAATGGCATCCGACTCTTTCAGTGGATGAGTGGTTTTCGACCTCTCAATTATTCTTAGCTCTCTAAGTTTTATCTGTCAACGTAACCTGCCACTTTTTTTGCCCGCGTTGTAGGTATCGACCTAACTTGTTGTCCGAAATAGCGGGTTCTGAACTAGATCAAGCTGACGAGATCGCAAAACCGAGATTCTTTCGCGCAATTGTGGTCCGGAACCTCCCCGACAGCGGCTTGCCGGGCCCGTCACTGAGGTGTCATGGCGGCCAGCCTGTGCATGAGTCCCGGCAAGCGCACCATCTCGCTTCACCGTGTGAGCCATGGACGCAATCTCTTGCCCAGAAACGGCGCAACGTAGACACCGTTCACCCCGGTGAGCACCAGCGCAACAAGGAACAAAGACACCGGACCTGGAAGGTTTTGCGTGAGCGGTTGCAGCGCGTAGTAGATAAGGATCAGCAGGGGATAGACACCCAACATGCTGGCGACCCAGGCCTTCCAGTAGCGCGGCGCGGCTGGCGGTTTCGGGTCCGTATCGTTGGCCGACACCTGGTGTCCTTCCGCCACCAAAGCAAAGCTCAGTCTCTCTTCGAGGTCACGGGCCAATGCGGCCATTTCGTCTCGGAGCGACTCGGATATTTCTTCCCCACGCAGGGTAAGCAAAAAGGTGAACTCCTCAGAGCTAGTCTGGTTCTGCACCGACACTGGCCTGTCAGGTCGGCAGCAATCTAGGTGATCGGGAACGAAATCGTTGATCGCCTTCGCGACGACCGCGGCCTGTACAAGGGGCGCTCTGATTGAAACCGACAGCTCGGAGATCGCGTCGGCGCCAATACTAAGCTGTTTTGGCCCAAGTTCTTCCGGCCCCCGTGTTTCATTCATTTTCTGAACCTCGACATACTTTGCGCCGGTTGCGAAATGATCAGTTCCCACCTACGGAAGTGGCCGCCTGTGTTCGGTGTCATAGGCCGACCGGCCCGGACCAACCTTAAAAATTGGCCCAGACCAAATGCCGCCTCTGGGTTGAATCCCTCGATGACCAGACTGCACTTCAATAGGGGCAACCTGCTGAGGCGCCACAGCTAGGCACTGTCGACGTGGGCGCTTTCTGTCGTGAAAGCGATCTGCCGGATTAGCATTGCGACAATCACCAAAATACAGATCGCGGATACCGCCAAATATGGGCTTACGGCGCCAATCGCAGCGATGGGAAGTACGCCCCTTTCGATTGCAGTGAGTTGCGTCTTGACCAAGCCTTCCAGAGAGGCTGCGACCGCGAGGGCTCCGGCAAACGCACCCACGACGGCCAAGGTGTTTGCCAGGGGGCCAAGTTCTAGGAGGATACCCGGGTTCCACACGAAGGCGAAGGGCAGCAGGAAGCCGACGATGGCTAGCCGGACTGCAGAGAACGCGATCTTGAAGGGGTCTTCGTCGGCAATCGCTGAGGCCGCGATTGCAGCCACAGCAATCGGTGGCGTCAGTGCCGAGAGAATCGCGTAGTAGAGCAGAAACATCTGGCTCGGCAACGTCGGGAAACCGAGCTTTGCCAGCGCCGGTCCGACCAGCACGGCTGCCAGGATATACGCACTGGGCGTTGGCATCCCGAGACCGAGAACAATCGTGACGACCGCGGCGATAACGAGTGTCAGCAGTGGTTGCATGTTGCTGACAGTCAAAATGACGTTCGCGGATTTCATTCCAAGGCCGGTCATCGACAAGCCGCCAATCACAAGACCGGCCGCGGCACAAGCGCCGGCGACTGGCAGAATCTGGAGCGTAGTCGCCCCCAGCCCTTCCACCAACTGCCACAGTGACAGCCGTGTGTCTTTCAGCATCATCGCGGACAGGATGGTTACCAGAACTCCGACACCGGCTGTGAAGGTCGGGGAATACCCCAGAATGAGGGCGACGATGATGCCGATGATCGGCAGCAGGAAAACCCATCCGGTCCTGAATGTTTCCTTTGCTGAAGGTATTTCGTCTGCAGAGGGTCGAAGGTTGTGCTTGACTGACCGGAAGTGAACCTGAGCGAAGACACCCGTGTAGTATAGAAGCGCCGGCACCAGAGCGGCGAGCACGATGGCGTTGTAGGAAATGCCGGAATACTCGGCCATGATGAAGGCTGCTGACCCCATGATCGGAGGCATCGCGCTTCCGCCAGACGACGCCGCGACTTCCACCGCCCCCGCGAACCGTGCCCGATAGCCGAGTCGCTTCATGACAGGGATCGTGATCGACCCCGTTGCAACAACATCGGATGTTGGGCTCCCGGACATCGTGCCGTACAGGCCCGACGAAATGATCGCGATTTTGGCGGGGCCGCCGCGCGCATTGCCGGTCACAAGCGCTGCAAGGTTGAAAAAGAAGTCCCCTCCCCCGGCCTTGGCCAGGAATGTTCCAAACATCACGAACAGGAAAACATAGCTGGCAACGACCTGAAGCGGCACGCCAAAAAGTCCATCGGTGGTGAAAACCAGAATATCCAAGAGATAGCTGAACTCGCTGACGCGATGCCCGAATGGCGGCGGCAGAAGAGAGCCAAACAGATTATAAATCAGGAAGAGGGCGACAACGCCGGTCAGGCCTAGGCCGGTGGTCCGGCGGGTCGCTTCGATGGTCAGAAACAACAAGGCTGAGCCAAAGAAAAACTGATCGGTTGTGAATTCGTCGAGTAGACTGATCCGGTCCGCAATCGCTCCCGAGGTCACGTAGAAATACACCCCTGTGGCCAGGCTCAGCGCAGAGAGAACCCAATCATAGATCGGAATGCTGTCCGGCGCGCGCGAGGTCGCGCCGATCGCGAGGAAGAGAATCGTGAAAATGCCCGATACGAACAGAATGCCCTGAATGAGCGGATCGGAGATGATGAAGAGGTTCGAGTGGATTACCCAAACCGCGAATGCCGCCGCCAGAACCATGACGATGGTTCTCATCGGCGAGCCTAAATTTCTACGACGACCGGTTTCTGTAAGCGAAGGAAAATTCATGTAGACCCCGTATAAGGCAGAGAAGAGAAAGAACCGCGATGTATGGGCCGCGCGATGACATGACGTGACATCTCACGTAGCCACCGCGGGGCATTGCTCTGTGCAGTCCATGAGTGGGCCGGCGCGTGTCGTTGCAGCGCGCGCCGGCCGGATCGCGGGATCGACCTTACTTGAGCAGACCCAGTTCCTTGTAGGCACGCTCCGCACCAGGATGGAACGGCAGCGTGGTCTGCGACGTCAGAAGTTCCGGTGTGAGCGCCTGCATCGCCTTATGCACGCCGCGGATCTCGTCGATATTGGACGCGATGCTCTTTGCGAGCATGTAGCCAGTTTCTTCCGGCAGTACATCGGAAGTGATTACCATCGCACCCAGTGCGAGCGTGACGACATCTTCGGTCTGGTTCTTGTAGCTGTCGGCTGGAATTGTGAACGTGCCGGTTCCGAAACGCTCGTTGGTCGCAGCGATGATGTTTTCGGGAACGCTGAGCAACACGACGTCATTGCCCTCGTCAACTTTACGGAACGACGAATGTCCGATGAAAATGCCGTTGATCACCATATCGGTGCGGCCGTCTGCAATCAGATCTGCTTGCTGTGACGAACCACCGCGGACAAGCACGCCGCCATTGGACTCGATCGTGGCTTCGTCGTAGCCCGCCTCTTCGAGCATGAAGGTCGTGATGTTGGCGACGATGTTCCCGGCATTGTTGTTCGCAACACGGATCGCCGCGCCGGACGTCGCGAGGTCGTCAATGCTGTCGATGCCATATTCTTCGGCAAGAGACTTCTTGATGAAGAAGTGCATCGGCGCCCAGTTGTACATGTAGCCGATGGCTTGAAGGTTCTCGATCGGCGCGTCAAACGGTTCGTCCCCTGCGAGGGCCAGCTTGATCTCGGCATCATGTGCCATCCCCAGGTCGGTCCGTTCACGGCCCAGAAGGCCGATGTTCGCAAAGCCACCCCCGGTGGCCTGATAGGTCACCACGCCGCTCGGGTCATCCGCCTTGACGGCACGGTCAATACCAGCGCCCAGAAGCGACCAAAGCCCCGAGGGATTGCCGCCTGAAAGGGTCACATTAACGCTTTCTGCGGAAGCAGCGCTCGCAAGAACCGCAAGGCCGATCGATGCGGCAACGGCTTTGATTGGAAATTTCATGTCTTCCTCCCCTTTTTTCAGTAGACATCTAATATTAGATATCTATCTTTAATGCTACTAGTCTATCCACTCGCACCCGTCAACCCTGATTGAAGTCGAGACTATTGTTCAGCGAAAGCCACTCAGGTCATAGTTCCTGACGCGGAACACCCTAAAGCTGAATATTCGGCGTCGTTGCTTTGCAATGACGCATCGTCAACCCGTGGAACCCCGGGACGGCAGGGCTCATATCCCCGTCCCGAGCGGAAAAATCTATCCACAACCACCACCTAAAGGCCCGCGCCGGACACCCGGCAAGTGTGGCTTGCGACTTAGTTTTCTGTGTTGCCCTTGGTCGGGGGAACACGGACCCCTCTGGCGGCCGCATCCTGTTCGTCATTTTCGAGGTTCCGGATCATCACGGCAAGTGCGTGTCGCAAGTCTTCCTGAGCTTTCTTGGACAGTCCCGCCATCGCTGCATCGTTCACTTCGAGCGCCAGAGGTTCGAGAACGTCGCGCAGCTCCAAGCCCTTCCGCGTCAGAAACGCGTGCTGGCGCCGTTTGTTGCCCTCGACGTTGCGTCGCTCTATGAAACCCAATTCTTCCATTTTGATGAGCGCGGTGTGGGCGGTGGGTTCGGTGAGATGCGCCCGGTCGCTCAGTTCGCGTTGCGACAACCCGTCTTCCTGCCAGAGGATGCGCAGGAAAATCCACTGACCGAACGTAACATTTTCCGTTTGCAGGCGAAGTTGAAGAGCCCGGTTGAAACCGCGGGCCGCCAATCGCACCAGTCGGGCCAAGCGCTCGTCGGGGCGGACAGGCACATGGCTTGATTGCTTTTCTTTCATCGCATCGCTCACGGCCTGTCTCCACACATGGTTTTTATCCAAACAGCGCGCCCGCCCGGACTTGATAGCTAGGAACTCCAGAGTTCTGCCGCACGCCTTTGGCGGCGGCACAACCCTAGCGTGGCGCGCGCAACATAGGTGCCGAGCCTTGGTACAAAGTCAAGACATGGAAGACGGGGTGCCTATCGTTGGGCCCGAGTATGGACTTTCTTCCGGGGTGGTTTTGCCCCTGTGTCGGGATTGTGCGCCGGTTGCTTTCCAGAACGCGACCATCATGCGCCGACACCTGCCTTGCACCACTGTGCCGCACAGCGCCGGGCAACCGTTGTGTAACGCCTCCGGCAAACCCGGCGCGGTTCACGGCCATTCAATAGGTGCAAGGAACATAGGCTCTGCAGTTCAGCTGTGCACACCGTTCGCGCGGAGGGGCTGGTCAGTTCAGATCGTTCAACTTTTGTCGCCAGCGTTCCACCACATCGGGGTTCCTGACATATGTCGGCAGACCACCTTTCATGATGCGTGTTGCGTTTTCGACGAGGACGTCGGGCATGACCGTGTAGAGATCAATGGTGTGGCCCAGGATATGCGGGGTGAGGATCACCCGGTCGAGGCCGCGCAGCGGGTGGTCGGCGGGCAGCGGTTCGGTTTCCGTCACGTCCAGCCCCGCACCAGCCAGGTGCCCTGCGGTCATCACCCGCACCAGCGCATCCTCGTCAATGAGACCCCCGCGCGAGGTGTTGATCAGAACCGCATCCGGCTTCATCATGCGCAGTTCAGCCTCGCCAATCATGCCCCGTGTCTGCGCGTTCAACGGCACATGCAGGCTCACCACATCACACGTGGTCAGCAGCGCGTCGCGCTCCACCAACCGTACGCCCGTAGGCGCGGTATCCGGTGTCAGGAACGGATCGTGCACCAGGATCTGTGCCGGCTCGAACGCCAGCAGTCGCTCGATCACCCCGGCCCCAATCCGGCCAGACCCGATCAGGCCGATCGTCCGGCCCCGCACCATCCGCGCATACATCTGCTGCGGCCGGCCCGCATTTTCGCGTAGCAGGCGTTCGGATTCATGCAGCCGGTACAGCAGCACCAGCATCAGCATCACTGTCGCCTCTGACATCGCCAGAAAGTTCTCGGGCGTTGCACCATTGGCCACGATCAGACCACGCGCGGCACAGGCCTCCAGATCGACCGCATCCACCCCGATCGTCGGAAAGACCAGCGCCCGCAGCCGTGGCGAGGCATCCAGATCCGCCTCGCTCAGCCGCGACCGCGAGCTGGCCACGATGATATCAACGTCCGACAGCAGCGCCTGCCGTTGCTCTCCCGTCAGCCGCAGCGGAACACCCGGGGTGATCTGGGGGCCGCGAACGACCTCCCAGCCTTCGGCCCGCAGCCGATCCGTTGCGGTGTCCAACACCTCTTCCAGCACAGGATCCTGCGCAATATAGATCTTCGGGGTCATCATCAGTCGCTCCGCGTCAGGCCAGCGACCATGTTGGGGTTATACCCCGGCTGGACACGTGCATCGATCACTACGCTCTTGCCCGCGCGCACCATCTCGACGCCCTGTTTGATCGCCTCGACCAGCTCGCCCGCGGTAAAGACCGGGCCGATCCCTTCGCAGCCCTGCGCCCGCGCAACTCCGGCAATGTCGATATCCGGATCACCGATACGCTGGCCGATCCACTTGTTCTCGACCGGGCGGTTGCGGGCCACGGCCACGCGTTCCTGGTGCACCTCGTCATTGTAGAACGAGCGATTGTTCGACACCACCGCCAGGAACGGAGTGCCATAATGCGCCGCCGTCCAAAATGCCGAGGCCGCCATCATGAAGTCGCCGTCCCCAAGAACCGCAACAGGCAGCCGGTCGCTGTCTTTCAGCGCCAGCGCCGCCCCGATCAGCATCCCAGGACCCGAGCCGATCCCCGCGCCGCCATCCGAACCCAGGAAGTCCAGCGGATGACGGAAGTGCCACGCCTCGCCCGCCCAACCCAACGGCAAACGCACAAAGCTGGCACAGACACCTTCCAAACCTTCGCCAAGCGCCCCGGCCAGCGTCATGATATCAAGCTCAACATCTGCATCGGGGGCGTTCAGCGCGGGTTTGACCGGCAAATCACCGGGCATCTCGCCCGCCCCTACACCCAGGGCATCGGCAATCGCATGCATCGCAACATCCGGGCCACAGGCCAGGTGCAGATCCAGCGCAGGCAGCGCCTGATGCTCCATCCCCCAGCCATTGTGCAGCTGATAATCCAGCGACGCCTGGATCACCTGCGCCGTCACTTCGCCCGCCAGTTTCAGCGTACCCGCGACATCCAGCCAGTCCAGGCTCAGGATCACATCGGCCTCGCGCAGCACCGCGCCCGCCGCGTCGTCGATGAAGAAGGCTGGTTTACCCCGATGCTGCGGGTGATCCGTCGGGAAAGACGCCCCGATCCGGATATCCGTCAGAACCTTCGCCCCCAGCCCCTCGACAAAGGCCACACGCCGCGCCCAATCCGCCGGATCGCGCGACACCCGCCCCGCCAGCACCACAGGCGCCTTGGCGTTCTTCAGCAGGTCCGCCGCACGTGCCACGCCTTCGGCCGAAGGAGCCGCAGGCAAAGGCGGCTGGTAACGCGCAAAATCCGGCAGCGCCGGGGCCTGCGCGTGCTGCTTTTCCTGGATCGACACATCAAAGTTCACATAGGTCGGCCCTTTCGGCTCGCTCCGCGCAATCACATCCGCCCGCAACATCGATTCCAGCGCCGCCTCCATCGAGCCAGGCTGATCGTCCCATTTCACATAATTCCGGATCATCGACGCCTGGTCACGGCAGGTATGCAGCCAGTCAATCCAAGGACGCCGCAGCGCCGCATCAACCGGCCCCGTCGCACCATAGATCAGCACAGGAACCCGATCACACCATGCGTTGAAGATCGCCATCGTCCCGTGCATCAGACCCACATTGCTGTGCAGGATCACCGCCAATGGCTCCCCCGTCACTTTCGCATAGCCATGCGCAATCGCAACCGCATGCTCTTCGTGCAGACACAACAGCATCTGCGGATCTTCATTACCAAGGTGGTTCACAAGGCTGTCGTGCAAACCTCGAAAGCTCGACCCAGGGTTCAGCGCAACATACTTCACCCCCAAACCTCGCAACATATCCGCAAATACATCGCTACCCCAAACTCCCAAACTATCCGACGATACTGGGCGCTCAACCGGCAATGGAATTCCTTCACTCATATCTTCAGACCTCTCTTTACGATGTGTTGGTGCGGCAACCCCATTTGGAAAGGCGCACCAAATAAGATTTCGTTGTCCGCCGAAAGGACGGGAATTGTTCAGCACTGACAGTCTGGAGTGGTTCAGAGGATCAGAAATCCAAACCGAAATCGACGGTCCCCGCCGAATGGGTCAAAGCACCGGAGGAAATATAATCCACATTTGCCGATGCGATTTCGCGCAAACGGCCAAGGGTCACATTCCCGCTGGCTTCTGTCTTCGCCCGCCCGTCAATGCGCTTTACGGCTTCGGCCATGTCTTCGGTCGACATATTGTCAAACATGATGACATCTGCGCCCCCGGTCTGAAGCACCTCGTCCAACTGATGCAAACCGTCGATCTCGATCTCGACCACGACCATGTGACCCACATTTCGCTGAACGGCTTCCAACACCTGTTTGATGCCACCAGCCGCTGCGATATGGTTGTCCTTGATCAGGATCGCATCAGATAGGGAAAACCGGTGATTGTGGCCGCCGCCATGCAAAATGGCGAGCTTCTCGACAAGTTTCAGCCCCGGTGTGGTTTTGCGCGTACAGGTGATACGTGTCTTGGTACCCGCAAGTTCCTGCACATAGGACGCTGTCAAAGTTGCCGTCCCGGACAACCGCCCGGCAAAGTTCAGGGCAACACGCTCTGCGGCAAGGATCGACGCCGCCGATCCCTCTATACACATCAAGGTATCGCCCGCTTTGCAGGCCGTACCATCCGCAACAACAGTCTCGACAATAAGATCGGGATCAATCAGCCGAAACGCCAGAGAGGCCACCTGCATCCCAGAGACAACCGCGTCCTGCCGTGCACGCATTTGCGCCTTATAGCGCGTGCCTTCAGGCAGAACGGAACGGGTTGTCACGTCGCCTGCTGCACCCAGGTCCTCCACAATGGCGTTCCGAACCATAGGTTCGAGGATGATATCGGGGACGTTCGCAACATTGCTCATTATTTTTCAGATCCTTGTCGGTTTGCAGAAAGGGTAGGAAGGGATGGTCTCATCCCGGCCAAAGCAATCAATAAAGAAAAAGCTTTTGGATCCCAGACCCCGTTCGCACATTACCTACGCACCGGGTCACTGACCCGACAGATTGATATGCACATTCTTTTCATGGGTGAAGGAAATCAGCTCGCCAATACCTTCTTCGCGCCCGATACCCGATTGTTTGACCCCACCGAACGGGGCACCAAGGAAATGCCGGCCAACTTCGTTAACCCAAACAAACCCGGCCTCGACGCGTGCAGCCGTACGATGAGCCGTCACCAAGTCCCGAGTCCAAATTGCGCAGGTCAGCCCAAGCTCAAGTGCATTGACCTCGTTCAGCATGGAATCTTCGTCCGACCATTTGCGAACCGCAAGAACTGGCCCGAAAATCTCTTCACGGGCGATACGCATCTGCGGCGTTACATCCGCAAAAATCGTCGGCGCGATGAAGCTTCCCTGTGCCAGCGCACCTTCGGTCACCGCATGGCCGCCGGTTACGGCACGCGCGCCTTCGCTCATGGCGGATTCGATGAAGTCCATGATCCGATCGAACTGTGTCCGGCTGACGATCGCCCCCATCGTGGTCTCCGGCTCTGTCGGAATGCCTGGCTTGTACCGTTCGACAGCCGCTTTGAGATGCGAGATGACCGCATCGTGGATGTCTACATGCAAGAAAGCGCGGCTCGTCGATCCGCAAGATTGCCCGCACCAGCCGAAATTCATGCCGCCGACGATCGCATCGGCGATCATCTTCGGATCGCTGTCCGGATAGGCGATCAGCGCGTTCTTGCCGCCGAGTTCGAGCAGCACTGGTTTGACGGTGTCGCTCGCGCTGCGCATCACCGCCCGGCCCGCGGGTACGGAGCCGATGAGTGTGACCTTGGCGACGTCGGGATGTTCGGCCAGCCCAGCTCCTGCCTCGACGCCGCCCGGCAGAACATTGAACGTGCCTTTAGGCAGCAGGCCATCGATGAGCTCCGCCAGCCGCAGCGAAGACAACGGAGCCTGAACCGGCGGCTTGATGATGACGGCATTGCCTGCGGCCAGAGGCGCTGCCATCTTTCCGCCGCAGAACATGAACGGGTGATTAAAGGCAAGAATCCGTGCAGCCACGCCCATCGGCTGGCGTAGGGTCATGTTGATGCGCTCTGGTCCCATAGGGATCGTATCGCCCTTCATTTCGGTCACAAGACCGGCGAAAAACTCCATCTGCGCTGCCGCAATCGCGGCGTCGCCGCGCATTTCAGTATAGGGGTTGCCACAGTTTGCAGCGTCCATCATCGCCAGTTCATCGCCATGCTTTCGCAAGAGATTTGCGATTTCCTTCAGGATACGTGCGCGTTCCAGCGGCACAACATCCCGCCATACCTCGAACCCTTCTTTCGCTGCCGCAACCGCCGCATCGACATCGGCGCGACTTGCCGTCGCAACCGACCCGATCCGCTCGCCGGTTCCTGGGTTGAAAGTGTCTTCGTACTTTCCCTCTAGTGGCGGCACCCATGCGCCGCCGTAGTAGAGATGGGCTGGTTCTTGAAGAGAGAGCTTCGCGTCTAGTTTCAGATTTTCCATCTAAGGTATCCTCCCGGCTTGAGGTCCTAATAACTTAGACTTCTAAATAATGTCAATCAGAGAACCCGCCCGAGGGCCGATTGGACGCCAAGCAAGTGCGGCAAGTATGTTTCAATCGTCTGCTTCGGTGTCCAGCCGGCAGACGACAAACCGATATTGAGAGCAGCGACGGTCAAACCCTTGCGATCATTCAGCGGAACAGCGATTGACCGTAAGCCCGTTTCCACTTCCTGGTCCACAAACGCATATCCGTCCTCTCTCGCAGCATCGATCCGGCACAAGGTCAGAACTGGGTCGAGTATTGAGAACTTGGTCCGCGGGGTAAGGTCCGAGCGTCTGACAAGCAGGTCAGCCTCTTCGCGAGGCAGCGCAGCCAACAGAACCCTTCCCATCGAGGTGCAATGGGCGGGGAGTCGTGACCCAGGCATGAGCCCGATGGACATCACACGTTTCTGCGCCGCGCGCGCGATATACACGATCTCGGTCTCATCGAGCAGTGCCACGGAACAGCTTTGACCAATTTGCTCGGAGAGTTGGTCAAGCCAAGGTTGGACAATCTGCGAGAGCGGTAGGGAAGCAAGTGCGGCCACTCCGAGCCGTAGGATGCGCGGGGTAAGAGTAAAAAACTTACCGTCATAGTCGGCGTAACCTTCGCGGTGGAGCGTCAACAGTACGCGTCGCGTAGCAGCGCGATCCAAGCCACTGGCGACGGCAGCTTCGGATATCGAAAGACGCGGGGATGTGGGTCCGAAGGCTTCGATCACTTTCAGCCCCTTGGCGAGCGATGCGATGTAGTCGGTGGGATTGTTCAACATGCGAACGCTGATATACACATGTTGAAAAAAGATCAATATATGAACATTTTACTCGCTACGGCGGTAATCTAGGGATATTTCGAAGGGTATCTAAGGAGGATCCTGATGAACAAAACATCGCCCAGCCTCGCTGACGCGGTTGCGGATATCCCCGATGGCGTACAGGTTATGATCGGTGGCTTTGGAGGCTCCGGAGCCCCGATCGAACTGATCCACGCTTTAATCGACCGCTTTCGTGCCACCGGCAGCCCCAAGAATCTTACCGTGATAAACAATAACGCGGGAAACGGCGCGATCGGAATCGCCGCGATGATCAAAGCGGGGATGGTCAGGAAGATGATCTGCTCTTTCCCGCGCAGCTCCAACGCCGAGGCATTCAACGAAAAATACCTGGCAGGCGAAATCGAGCTCGAGTTGATCCCGCAGGGTACATTGGCCGAACGCATTCGCGCGCGCGGAGCAGGCATTCCCGCTTTTTATACGCCAACTTCTTTTGGTACCGAGCTTGCCGAAGGCAAGCCGACAGAGACGTTCGACGGCAAGATGTACGTGCAAGAGTTGTGGTTGAAGGCCGACTTCGCCCTGATCAAAGGCCATGATGGTGACGAGACCGGCAACCTTACCTATCGTTTGGCTGGCCGGAACTTCAATCCGTTGATGGCGATGGCTGCCGATCGCACGATTGCGCAGGTCTCCAACCTCCGCGCACCCGGCTCCATCGATCCTGAGGCGGTAGTTACCCCCGGAATCTTCGTCGACAAGATTGTCGAGGTTCCCGCGCCTCAACAAGAAGAAGTACTCGTGCGTAGGGGGGTGGTCTACTGATGTCCGGTTTCAATTTAATGGAAGACAAACTGACGAACGCGCAGATCGCGTGGCGTGCCGCTCAGGATATCGAAGATGGTTCCTATGTGAACCTCGGTATCGGATTTCCCGAGATGATCGCCAAGTTCCAGCCCGATGGCCGCGATGTAACCTATCATACCGAGAACGGCGTGCTGGGATTCGGAAAAGCCCCTGCGGAGGGACAGGAAGACTGGGATCTTATTAATGCGGGCAAAAAGGCGATTACATTGAAGCCCGGTGCATCCTTTTTCCATCATGCCGACAGCTTTTCGATGGTGCGCGGTGGCCACCTCGATCTGGCCGTTCTTGGCGCGTATCAGGTCGCCCAGAACGGCGATCTGGCGAACTGGCGCGTAGGCACCAAAGGCGTGCCGGCCGTGGGTGGAGCAATGGACCTTGTGCATGGGGCCAAGCGTGTGGCGGTTGTAACTGACCATGTAACCAAGGATGGCGGCCCGAAACTGGTCGAGGCCTGTACTTTCCCGCTGACAGGCGTCGGGTGCGTGACCCGCGTCTACACCTCTCTGGCCGTGATTGACATCGAAGATAGCAAATTCGTGCTTCGTGAAAAACTGCCGGGCATCACTTTGGACGCCTTGCAGGCGGTGACTGGCGCGACGTTGCACATTGTTGGCGAAGTTGCCGAACTCAATGTTCCCGAGGGAATCTCATGACTGACGTATACATATGCGACTACATCCGCACACCAATCGGCCGCTTTGGCGGTGCGCTTTCCTCCGTCCGCGCTGACGACCTTGCCGCGATTCCGCTTCGGGCCATTGCCGCGCGCAATCCGGGCCTCGACCTTGCCGCGATCGACGAGGTGATCTTCGGCTGCGCCAATCAGGCTGGCGAAGACAACCGCAACGTCGCCCGCATGGCGCTGCTTCTCGCAGGCTATCCCGAGACGGTGCCGGGTACGACGATGAACCGACTTTGCGGCTCGGGTATGGATGCGGTCATCACTGCAGCTCGGGCGATCAAATCCGGCGAGGCCGAGCTGCTTGTCGCCGGAGGGGTAGAGAGCATGTCGCGCGCGCCATTCGTGATGCCCAAGGCCACCTCCGCCTTCTCGCGGGCCAATGAGGTCCACGACACCACTATCGGCTGGCGTTTCGTTAACAAGCTGATGAAGGAACAATATGGCGTCGACAGCATGCCCGAGACGGCAGAGAATGTGGCCGAAGATTTTGGCATCTCGCGCCCCGATCAGGATGCCTTCGCCTTGCGCTCGCAGCAGAAAGCGGCCAAAGCCCAAGTCAATGGCCGTTTGGCCCAGGAGATCGTGCCGGTTACGATCCCGCAGCGCAAAGGTGATCCTCTGGTCATCGACACCGACGAGCATCCGCGTTCCACGACTACATACGAAGGCCTGAAAAAACTTCGGCCCTTCGTGAAAGCCGATGGCACTGTGACAGCGGGCAACGCCTCTGGCGTGAATGACGGGTCTGCCGCTTTGATCCTTTCGACGAAAGAAGCTGCCGAAAAGCATGGGCTTAAGCCGATCGCCAGAGTGCTCGGCGGGGCAACCGCCGGCGTGGCGCCGCGCATCATGGGCTTCGGCCCGGCTCCGGCCTCGAGAAAGCTTCTGGCGCGTCTTGGCCTGCGCCAAGAGGAGTTCGCAGTGATTGAGCTTAACGAAGCTTTCGCCTCGCAGGGCCTCGCCACGTTGCGTAATCTTGGGATTGCTGATGATGACGTGCGTGTGAACCCCAATGGCGGGGCAATCGCGTTGGGTCATCCGCTGGGCATGTCGGGTGCGCGGATTACTGGCACCGCGATGCTTGACCTCAAGCCTGGTGAGAAATCGCTATCCACCATGTGTATCGGTGTAGGACAGGGTATTGCTATTGCGCTAGAAGCCGTCTGACTGGCTCAACGACGGGCGCAATCCTCTTCAACCCGCCGGTGCAGAAGCCGCGCCAGCAGATCGGCATGGCTGTCTTCGTCGAACGTGAACTTGCGTGTCAGACCAACCGCCCCGGCCATGTAATCCGACTTTAGATCGAGCGCAGCAAGGCTGCCGCGCGCAATTTCCCGCGCCACGACGCCGCGCGAGATGAACCAGAGCATCTCAGAACCTTCGAGAAGCGTTTGCGCCGCCGGCAGGGCCACCGTCTCGAACACCGGTGTGAGATCGGATAACCCCATCGCGGCAAGGTATTGATCCACGCTCTGACGAATGATCGCACCGGGGTTGGGCAGGATGAGGGGATAGCGTAGCAGAGCGTCGGTCACCGGCAGATCCAGCGCTGGATGTCCGGCGCGCGCCACCAGCAAGATCGGCTCGTCATAGAGATACTCGAAAGACAGGCCTGCCATGTCGGCTGCCCGTGGCATGCGCCCGACCATAAGGTCAATCTTGCCGCCGCGCAGTCGTTCGAGCAGGTAGTGGTTCGGCCCAGTGATTATACCGATCCGCGCATCCGGGCGCGCCTGCGAGAATGCAAGAGCGACCGAGGGGAAGAACCCACCGGCCACGGTCGGCAGCAACCCAACCTTCACCAGCCCCGCCGCCACCTGCCCCGACAGGTCGCGCACCCCTGCCTCGAGGCTTTGCAGCGCGGCGCGGGCATGAGCACGAAAATTCTCACCTGCCGGGGTTAAGACGGCCCGCCGCCCTGTACGCTCGAAGAGATGCGCGCCAAGCAGCCCCTCCAGTTCCGAGATCGTTTTTGACAATGCCGGCTGCGACACGTTCCGTTGCCGCGCCGCAGCAGAGATTGTTCCGGCTTGAGCAACGGTCAGGAAAGCTTCGAGATGGCGCAGTTTCAGACCATTAGGTATATCCATTTGGTTATAGCTTTTGGCCAAGATCATATTTTTGTAAAGGGAAAAGTTATGCCAAATTATCGGCAGGAGGATACCATGCAGGCATTGAAACGCGATTGGGGCACCACGCATCTGCGCGCCACTGACGGCGAAGGTGTCGCGCTTGTCTTCATCAATTCGCTCGGCACAGACCTGCGGATGTGGGACGATGTCGTCGCGCTTCTACCCGCGGGCTGGTCGAACTTGCGCATGGACAAGCGCGGTCACGGGCTGAGCAGTACCGCGCCGCGGGGATATGGCATTCCAGAGCTGGCCGAGGACGTGCTGGCCGCGATGGACCATATCGGTCTCGCTCAGGCGGTGATCGTCGGTTGCTCCATCGGCGGCCTGATCGCGCAGCACATCGCGCTCATGGCGCCGGATAGGGTGATCGGCTTGGTGCTTTCGAATACCGCCCCAATGCTGGGAAATGCGGATAGCTGGCTGAGTCGGATCGAGGGTGTACGCACTAATGGCATGGCGGCAATGGCAGACGGCATCCTACAGCGGTGGTTCGGCCCCGATATGCTTGCGACTCTTGAAACCGATCTGTGGCGGGCGCTGCTCACCCGGACAGATACGGAAGGCTATATAGCCACTTGCGCGGCGATCGCCGGCACCGACATCACCGACCGCCTTCGCGAAATCACCCAGCCCGCGCTGGTGATCGGCGGCTATCACGATCAGGCGACGCCGCCGGACGTGGTCGAAAAGCTCGCCGCCGCCCTGCCCCGCTCCGATTTAGTCATGTTCGACCGCTCCGGCCATCTTCCTGCGGTAGAGCAGCCAAAGGTATTTGCCCACACCCTGATGAATTTCGTGGAAAGGATCATCCCATGACAGAGACGTTCGACAAAGGCATGCAAGTGCGCCGCGAGGTGCTGGGCGAGGCCCATGTGGACCGGGCAGAGGCAGGCAAGACCGAATTCGACTTGCCGTTTCAGTCGTTGATCACCGAAAGCGCATGGGGAACTGTTTGGGCGTCGGAGCGGATCACCCGACGCGAACGCTCGATGTTGACCCTCGCACTGCTGGCCGCGACAGGAAATTTCGAGGAAATTCCAATGCATATCCGGGCTACCGCCAATACCGGTGCCTCGAAAGCGGATGTCGCCGAGGCGCTGCAACACGTCGCGATCTATGCTGGCGTGCCGAAAGCCAACCACGCGCTAAAGCTGGCCAAGCAGACTTATGCGGAAATGGAGGAAAGTATCTAATGACTGACCATGGACCACTGATTCCGCGCAACCGCGCGATCCACCCCGAGCCCTATGATCCTGGCTACAAAACGAGCGTCGCGCGCTCGCCCTTCCTGCCGTTGCTTTCGATGGAGAGCACTCCCTCGGAAGAGACTGGTCCGAGATTCGGCCACACGAAGCTCGGCGCGCTCGACAACAACCTGATCTTGAACTGGACAAAGGGTGCTGCTCCCGCCGTGGGCGAACGCATCCTGGTGCATGGCCGCTTGCTGGACGAGATGAACCGCCCGATACCGAACGCGCTAATAGAGATCTGGCAGGCTAATGCGGGTGGGCGCTACCGGCACAAGAAAGACACCTATTTCGCACCGCTCGACCCAAATTTCGGCGGCTGCGGTCGGACCATCACGGATGAAAACGGATACTACGAATTCTTGACCATTCGTCCAGGGGCTTACCCCTGGCCTAACCGTGCCAATGACTGGCGTCCGATGCACATCCACTTTTCGATATTTGGCCACAGCTTCGGCCAAAGGTTAATCTCGCAGATGTATTTCGAGGGCGATCCGCTCATCAATCACTGCCCGATCGCCGCGACCATCAAGGATCGCAGCCAGCTCGACCGGCTGGTCGCGCCGCTCGATTTCTCGAAATCGCGCCCACTCGATTTTCTCGCCTATAAATTTGACATTGTTTTGCGGGGTCGCCGTCAGACCATGTTTGAAAACAAGCTGGAGGGCATGTGAAATGGTTCAGAAACTTGAAACACTGATCGAAAGCGCCTCGCAAACGGCGGGTCCTTATGTCCATATCGGCCTGATGCCTACCTATGCGGGAAACGCAGGATACTATGACGAAGAGATTGGCACCACGCCTTTTCTGGATGAAAGCAAGGCCAAGGGTGAGATCGTTGAGATCGTTGGCTCCGTATTTGACGGCACCGGCTGGGCGATGCGAGATGCGTTGATCGAGAGCTGGCAATGCGATGCTGGGGGCGTGTTTCCGGGCGATAAAAGCGCCGATCCGGCCTTTACAGGCCATTGCCGCTTTGCGGCCGACGCGGAAAGCGGCGAGTTTACCTTGCGCACAGTCAAACCTGGCTCTTACCAGGGGCGCGGTGGAGTCGAGAGCGCGCCTCATATTTCCCTTTGGGTCGTCGCACGTGGGATTAACGTAGGTCTCAATACCCGGATCTATTTCGAAGACGAGGACAACGCCAATGACCCGTTGCTGATCCGAATCGAACAGCGACCACGGGTGAATACCCTGATCGCCAAGAAAACCGGCGACGGCAAGTACCGCTTCGACATTCGACTACAGGGCGAGGGCGAGACGGTTTTCCTCGACATCTGACCAGATCGGGAAAAGCGGCATCATATAGATTGGTCATCCCGCGCTTTCGGCGCACCATAAGGAGCTCGCTATGAGCGCTTCAGTGTTTGAGAGTCCGTGGCTATCCGGTCTGTTCGGCGATGACGCTATGGCAGCGATCCTCTCTCCGGAACGGCATCTTCAGCACATGCTCGCCTTCGAGGCGGCATGGTCGCGGGCCTGTGGCCGGGCAGGACTGATTGACGCAACTCTGGCCGAGACAGCTGCACAAGCAATCGAAGTTGCCAAACCCGATCTAACCGATCTTACCAAAGGTACGGCGCAGGATGGTCTGCCGGTGCCGAGTCTGGTCAAACAGCTTAAGGCTATCGCACCTGAAGAAGCCGTCCACATGGGCGCTACTTCTCAGGATGTGGTCGACACCACGACAGTCCTGGTTCTGCGAGAGGCTTCATTGCTCATCACCAACAGATTGATTGAATTGGAGAAATTCCTCAAGGAGCTAGAAGAGCGGTTCGGGGATGAACCGTTAATGGGGCGCACAAGAATGCAGGCCGCCACGGTGATCAAGGTACGTGATCGGGTTCTACCCTGGCGCCTGCCTTTGGCCGAGCATCGGGTGCGGCTGGATCAAATCCGTCCCCGTATCGAGCGGGTACAGATTGGCGGGGCCTCCGGCGACCGCAAGGCTCTCCGAAATAAGGCGGATGAAGTTGTCGCCGATGTCGCCAACCAGCTCGATCTTGCGCCGACTAAAAAGGCCTGGCACACGATGCGTGACGGGATTGTGGAATATGCGTCTCTGCTTTCAATGATTTCTGGCACTCTAGGCAAGATTGGGCAGGACATCGCCCTCATGGCGCAGCAAGGCATCGGTGTGATCGCGATTTCAGGAGGTGGTACCTCGTCCGCCATGCCTCACAAGAACAACCCGATTGCTGCCGAGCTCTTGGTGACGTTGGCACGGTTCAATTCGGTACAGGTCTCGGCTATGCATCATGCCTTGATCCATGAACAGGAACGGTCGGGTGCAGCCTGGGCTTTGGAGTGGATGGTCCTCCCCCAAATGCTGATGGCAACCGCGAGGGGGTTGGGTGCATGCTGCTCGCTCAGTCAATCAATAACAAGAATTGGTGAAGCGGATACAAAAATTTAACAACTATCTTGTTTGATGGCCGTGTTCCTTCGCAGGTCACAAACTTTGTTTGTTCCGATGGAGATTTGCAGCCGGGTATACGTCGTCCGGTCCATGCGAAGCTGGTTGCCGTCTATGGATTGACCACTCAAAGCCCCAACAGTTTCGGCAGGTCAGCCATATCGGTTAGCCGTCGCGCACCGAAGACGTTCTCTGGATTCAAAGCTGTCTTCGGGAGGTAGGCAAAACAGGTCATCGCAGCGTTGGAGGCCGCCTCGAATCCGCTCATGCTATCTTCGACTACCACGCAATCCTCTGGCGCAACGCCATTCATTTCGGCCGCATGCAAAAACACATCGGGCGCGGGTTTGCTGGCGCCGACATCATAAGCCGAAAACATATTTCCTTCGAACCAGGGAAGCAGCCCCGACCGTTCCAGTGTGACACGCATCTTTGCCAGAAGCCCATTTGAGGCTACGCAGAGCGGAATGCCAGCCGACGAAATCAACGTCACCGCCTCACGGGCGCCCGGGATCGGCTCGACCTCTTTTCCGAGGGCTTCGAGAACTCTGTCGTAGAAGTCGTGTGGCCATTTCGCAGGAAGGCGCAATCCCCTTTCGCTCACATAACGTTCGACATCATGTCTGCTCTTGCCGACGAACAAGCCGTGGCATTCAACGAGTGACAAGCTTGCGCCAGTCGAAAGCAAATAAGCGTGCAGCACGCGATTGAAGGTCGGCTCGGAGTCTACGAGCACACCGTCACAGTCAAAAATCACGAGTTTCGGTGCGCGTCGCGAAATTGGCAAATCCAGTTCCCGTCCTCCTTGTTTGAGAATAATCGCCCAAACTGCTTGGACGATTTCATGCTATAAGCCGCGCTACACCCGGTGTCACCCACCTCCAAACGTTCTGCCATGCGCCGTCGCTAGGTCACTAATTGGTGACTCTCCTTCGCTTGAGCCGGCTGTCCCCAGGCCTTTTTTTGAGGAAGGCAACTGAAGGAGGCCCTACATAAGTCTGACGTGAGATCCGAGAAGAGTATTCACTTGGTCTTCTCTTGAGTTTGAGATCAAGAAATGGCCGATACGCATCGAATTGTCGAGCCGACTCGGAACGCAGAAAGCCTGTTTCAAACTGGGCCCCGACGCCGAGACCGACTCGCGTTCAGGCGAGGTTGGCTTCGGCAAATTCGTAATTCGCCAGGTTGTCGAGGAAGTTGGTCAC
Source organism: Pelagimonas sp. (assembly GCF_058892305.1). Taxonomy (NCBI): domain Bacteria; kingdom Pseudomonadati; phylum Pseudomonadota; class Alphaproteobacteria; order Rhodobacterales; family Roseobacteraceae; genus Pelagimonas; species Pelagimonas sp. The sequence continues at coordinate 623 of NZ_JBZXVN010000014.1, read as the reverse complement.
ATAGTCGGGCCGCCGGTTGCGGAAGTCGACGTAGTAGCTGTGTTCCCAGACATCGAGGCCCAGCAGCGTCGTGCCCTCTCCTGTAGCCAGCGGGTTCACGCCGTTCGGTGTTTTGGTGACGGCCAATGTGCCATCGGATTTCTGGATCAGCCATGCCCAGCCGGAGCCGAACTGACCGATGGCTGCGGTCTTGAAATCGGCCTTGAATTGCTCGACCGAACCGAAGGCATCGACAATCTTGCCTTCGAGTTTACCCGGGATGCCGCCACCCGCAGGCGAAAGTGCGTTCCAGAAATGAATGTGGTTCCAGTGTTGGCCCGCATTGTTGAACACGGGCGCACGATCGGCATCGCCATAGGTGAGCGCGATGATTTCTTCCAGTGTCTTGCCTTGCAGGTCGGCGTTCGCGTCCACAAAGCCGTTGAGCGCGGTTACGTAGGCCTGATGGTGCTTGTCGTGATGCAATTCCAACGTTTCCTGGCTCATCCCCCGCGCGGCAAGGGCTGCGTGGTCGTAGGTTAGGGCGGGCAATTCAAAGGCCATCATGTCTCTCCTTATCGGGTCCGGCTTGCGTCATGGGACGTGAGCGGGTAATTAAACAAGTGTCGCGTTGCCCTTAAATC
>NZ_JBZXVN010000013.1:0-108378 GCF_058892305.1 Pelagimonas sp. | reverse complement strand
GCGCCTCGGTATAGGGGTGATATGGCGGGGCAAAGACTTGATCTGTTGTTCCAAGTTCGACCACATGCCCCAAATACATCACCATCACCCGGTCACTGAGATAGCGTACAATGCTCAGGTCGTGGCTGATAAAAAGCAGCGTCGTTTTGTGTTCACGCTGAATTTCCATCAACAAATCAGTCACCGCGGCCTGGACCGAAACATCCAGGGCCGACACCGGTTCATCCGCCACAACAATGCGGGCGTCCCCCGCAAAGGCCCGCGCGATTCCAACGCGCTGTTTTTGACCACCTGACAATTGCCGCGGCATCCTATCGGCAAAGGCACGAGGGAGCTTGACCAAATCAAGCAGCTTCAACATGCGATCCCGCCGTTCACCATCCGTCGTGCCAACGCCAAAGATCTCAAGCGCACGAATAATCTGTCGCCCAATGGTCATTGACGGGTTCAAAGTGTCAAAGGGGTTTTGAAAAACCATTTGAACATCAGCGATTGTACCGGTGTCGCGCCACTCAATCGGAGTGTTCTGAATTTCGCGGTTGTCCAATAGAATCTGACCGTCCGTCGCGGTTTCCAACCCCATCAAAACTTTGGCAAATGTGGATTTTCCGCAGCCGGATTCGCCGACGATTGCAAGTGTTTCACTCTCTCTGGCCTCAAAGCTGAGGCTTTCATTGGCTTTGACGACCTTCTTTTCACCCGAGTTTCCAAAAAGCGCATTGGCGGCAACTTCGTAATACTTGCGCAGATTCTCCATCTTCAAAACCACCGGACCAGGCTGGGGTTTATCGACGGTTTCTCCATGGCTAATCGGGGCGTTCCAATCTATTTCGGTGAACTTCAAACACCGTGATGTATGGCGATCCCCTTGTGCAGGAGCCATTTGAATGTCCGCCGCATCACAGCGGCCCGCCTCAAAATAATCGCAACGCGGGCCAAAATTGCACCCTTGCGGTCGTTCATGAGGGAGCGGAAAGTTGCCAGGAATAGCCACCAAGGGACGGGCAGTCTTGTCCGCACCCGGAAGGGGAATAGAGCGAAAGAGCGCCTGCGTATAGGGGTGTTGCATATGGTCAAACACCGCCTCAATCGAGCCGGTTTCAACCGCCTCGCCGCTATACATGACGCAAAGCCGATCACAGGTCTCTAAAACCAATCCAAGGTTGTGAGAGATGAACAGCATCGAGGTGCCATATTTCTTGCCAAGCTCTTTGACCAATTCGACAACGGCTGCCTCAACCGTCACGTCAAGCGCAGTTGTGGGTTCGTCCAAAATCAACAACGATGGTTCCGCCATCAAAGCCATCGCAATCACGATACGTTGTTGTTGCCCGCCAGAAAGCTGATGCGGATAGCTGTCCAATATGCGCTTTGGATCGGGCAGTTTCACATCGGTCACAACCTGCAAGGCCCGCGCATAGGCGTCTTCTTTAGACACGCCTTTGTGCACAATCGGCACTTCCATCAATTGTTTGCCGATCTTCATCGCCGGGTTCAGGCTGGCCATTGGTTCTTGGTAAATCATCGCGATTTCAGACCCGCGAATATCGCGCAGCTCCTCGGCACTCATCAAACTAAGGTCGCGACCTTTGAACTTGATTGTGCCACCAACAATCTCACCATTGTTGCCGAGATCTTGCATGACCCCAAGCGCGACGGTGGATTTTCCGCAGCCAGATTCCCCAACCAACCCAACCGCTTCTCCGGGCATGACATTGACGGAAAAATCCATCACCGCCGGAATTTCCCTCAGCCGGGTGAAAAAGGAAATCGACAGATTTTCAATCTCCAAAATCGGTCCATCATAGTCATAGGTCATATGCGTCTCCCTCGCGGGCGGCAGGATGGGGCCTTGGGCTTTCATCTTGCCAAATAAACTCCGGGGGTCCGGGGCGGGCCCCCGGTCCGTCCCTCTCATCAATCGCGCAAAGATTCTTCGCGCAAACCATCAGCCAATAGATTCAACCCTAGAACCAAACTTAACAAAGCCAAAGCAGGCGGAAGGGCAGGGTGCAGATATACCGACAAAAGCTTGCGCCCTTCGTTGATGGTTGATCCCCAATCGGGGCTTTCGGGCGGCAACCCTAGCCCAAAGAACCCCAAGGTTCCCAAAAGGATCGTTGTATAGCCAATGCGCAAGCAAAAATCGACGATCAGCGGACCACGGGCATTGGGTAAGATTTCCCAAAGCATAATGTACCACGGGCGCTCGCCCCGTGTCTGCGCAGCGGCGACATAGTCACGGGTTTTGATATCAAGCGTTAGCCCGCGCACGATCCGGAACACGGTGGGTGAATTGACAAAGACCACCGACACAAAAACCACAAGCGTGCCGCCAGGGATGTCGAACATATCCAGAGGCCAGAAGTCAATTTTGGATCCGCTCTCATTGATCAACGACAGGTACAATAGACCCAGCGGTACCAAGACAACTGCCAGCCAAAACATGTTTTTGCTTGGTTGCGTTCGAAACCGCGAATGGATCAGCACCGCAAAAAACACCACGGGACAGACAAATAAAACCACGGCCATATATTGCGGCAATCCGGTTGCGACAATCTCAGGCGTGACCAGTAGATAGAAAAGCAAGATAACCGGAAAGGCGAGAATAAGATTGGCCAGAAAACTAAGTCCGGTATCAAGTCGCCCGCCATAGTAACCCGCCGGCAGTCCAAGCGTGATCCCGACCATAAAGGCAAATAGAGTTGCCAGCGGCGCAATAGCAATCACCACGGTGCTGCCCAAAACCATACGGGTAAACACGTCACGCGCGAGCTTGTCTCCCCCCAGCAAATAATGGGCAAACTCGCCCTCTTCGGCCCCACGCACCGGTGTGCCGGGCACTTTGTTCTTCATGCCTGAGATCTGCGCAATCGGGTCATGGGTGCTGATCAGGTCAAAAACCCCGGCGAAAATCGCGGTAAAGACCCAGAACATCACCAGCGCAAAGCCGATCATGCCAACCAGACTGTCAAAGAGTTTTCCATAAAGTCCAAGTCGCCGTTTGTAGCGGATTGAGACCACGAATAGGACAATCAGAGCCACCCAAACTGGGGTGAACTGGATCAAGATTTGCGTGACAATGGCGCCCCAGCTTAACGGATCCATGAGCGCCTCCTTATGTTACGCTGATGCGAGGGTTGAGATAGACATAGCCGATATCGGAAATCAGCTGGGTCAGTAGAACAACGACCACCGAAACCACCGAAATCCCCAAAAGCATTTCGATATCATTGTTGCCCGCCGCGCGGACAAGTTCCCATCCCAAGCCTTTGTACTGGAACAAGGTTTCAACAATGACCACCCCGTTCAACAGCCAAGGGATTTGTAACATGATGACCGTAAACGGCGCGATAAGCGCATTGCGCAACGCGTGTTTGATCACAACATTGGCAAAGCTCACCCCTTTAAGGCGGGCGGTCCGGATGTATTGCGCCGTCATGACTTCGGCCATCGACGCACGGGTCATGCGGGCGATATAGCCCATGCCATATAGCGCGATGGTCAACACCGGCAGGGTGAAATTTTCAAGCGACGGGCTTTCCATTGCCTTAGCAGCAGAGCCTTTGAAGAGCGCCTTGCCCTCAATCCAATCATTGGACGCCAACCACTGGTTCAGCGGTGATTTAGAGGAGGCCAGCAAGGCTATAAAGATCACACCGGAGACATATTCCGGCGTCGCCGTTGAGAGGATCGACACGCTGGAAAGGGTTCTATCGGTTGCCGACCCTTCGCGCATCCCGGCCAAAACACCAATGATCAAGGCGCTGGGGACCATGACAATCATCACCCACATCATCAAATAACCGGTGTTGGCAAGCCTAGGGCCCAAAACCTCAACTACCGGGGCCTTGGAGACCGAGGACCAGCCCCATTCGCCTTGCAGGATCCCGCAATATTGGGGTGCGTCTTCGGGCTTCATTCCGGGTTTGAGACATCGGCCTTTGACCGAGCCATCCTCGTCCACATGCCGAAAGGAAGGCACGAGACCTATCCATTCTGCGTATTTCTTGGGTGTGGATTGCAAATAGCCGCGATCCCCTAACCAGCTGGCAACAGCCTCATCTGACATGCGAAAATTGCCTTGGGTTTTGGCCAATTTTTCGAGGTTCGGATAGAGGTTGGTTAGAAAGAAGACGATGTAGGTTAGGCAAAGCGCCGTCAGGATCATGACCCCGACACGCCTAAGAATGAATAGTCCCATAGGTGCCCCTGTTGGTGGCTGGACACAAATCTGACCGAAATATCGGGCGCATGCGTCTCTTGTTTTGGCTCAGGACGAAAAAGGGCGCACCCAAAAGGCGCGCCCTAAATATACTTAGATCAGGCTTCGAGCGCCCATTTGTAAAGTTGCGGAAGGTCCGAGATGTGCTTGTCCACGCCAATAAGGCCTTCGCGCGTGTGGCGAATAGCGGTGCGCCAGTACGGTTGCAACGTTACGCCTTCATCGATCATGATTGCCTGAATTTTAGCCATCACGGCACGGCGCGCATCGGCATCCGCGATAGAGTTGGCTACGGCCAAAAGGGAATCGAATTCGGCATTGGCAAAGCCAGATTCGTTCCAGGCCTCACCCGAGCGATAGGCCAGCGCCAAGACCTGGGTGCCAAGCGGACGGTGGTTCCAGTTGGTCGAGCTGAACGGGTACTTCACCCAATCATTCCAGAAGGTCGAGCCGGGAAGAACCGTTCGTTTTACGTTGATACCCGCGTCGCGCAGCTGAGCCGCCACCGCATCGGTGGTGTTCTTGCGCCAATCATCGTCGATTGAATGCAGCTCATGCTCATAGTCGCCCATGCCGGCCTCATCCATCAAGGCCTTGGCCTTGGCTGGATCATGGGGAAGACGGGCGACGCTGGCGTCATGTTCGGGGTGCATCGGACCAACATGGCAGTTGTCGGCAACAATACCGTAACCGGACATGCCCAGTTCCAAACAGATCGCATTGTCGACCGCCATGGCAAGGGCTTGGCGCACACGTTTGTCGCCATAAATCTTGTTGCCATCGCCATCTTCGGCCAATTGGTTGGGTCGGATAACGATGGTAAAGCCCGAGGCAACTTCGGAGCGGACAAGCCCAAGACCGTCGAACACGTCGACAAATTCGCCCACCGATTCCCAGTTGAGATCAATCTCCTCTGAGTCAAAGGCCGCAACAAAGGCCGCCGGGTCGGTTCCGTAGTCGATGAATTCGATCCGGTCGACATGGCCGCCTTTGCCCGCGGCATAGCCCCACCATTCGTGGTCTTCGTTGCGCACCAATACGCTTTTGACCCCAACTTCGAGGCTTTCGGGTTTCATGAAACCGGTGCCAATTGGGTTCTCATACATGGTGGCCGGGTTGTGGCTTGAATGCACGATGGCAGCTGGATAATCGGCCATGCCGGGCACGATTGTGATGTCCGGCGCGTTGGTTTTTAGCTTGACGGTATGGCTGTCAACGACGGTGATTGCGCCGTCGCTAGCCTTGTTTGTGGTGGGGTCGATCATACTCGACATACGGCCAGCCATCGAGTTGCCCTCGACCTCCTTGTCGCACCACATGGCAATGTTGCGCGCGACATCTTCGGCGGTGAAATCGTCGCCGTTGTTCCATTTTACACCTTTACGGACATGGAGCGTGTATTCGGTGGCGTCTTCATTGGCTTCCCAACTCTCCAAAAGCATACCATTGAAAGAGCCGTCATTGTTGTATTCGATCAGATACTCAAGCCAACCCGAGGTAAAGGTCGCGATCTGGGTCCAGTCATAGGTGCGCGGATCTTTGAGGGCACGGACTTCCATCTGCATCCGGATTGTGCCGCCTTTTTGCGCGTGACCATCGGCCATGGCTGGCTGTGTCAATCCGCCGAGCGTATAGGCCGCGGTTGCCGTCAAACCCAATGCTGTACAGCGGGCCAAAAACTCGCGGCGGTCCATATCACCGTTTTTGAATTCGGCGGCATACATGTTTGCTACCGGATGGGCGCCGTTGGCTGGTGAGTGGAAAGTCATCGTCTTCTCCCTAAGACTTATTCATTTATGTAGGATGTCGATTTTTCTATCTAACGGCTAAACCGAAGCGAGTCCTCGGATTGCATAGCTGTCATGACACCCCTTGGCTCCATAGCGCCCGAGATATCTTGTAAGGTCAATGATTGAATTCGACGCCTGACGTCGTAAACGCTACATTGCCCTGTGGTCAAAACGTCTATTTCAAGGTTTGAAAATAGCAATTCGTAATTTTGAAAGACGCTAAAGGCGCGGGTTTTGCAAGGATTGGCGGCGCACAGAGGAGGGCGATAGGCCCGAATGGGTTTGAACAAATCGGGTGAAATAAGCCGCAGATGAGAACCCGAGAGCAAAGGCGAGGTCCTTGATCTGCATTTTTGTTTCGGTCAGTGCGAGCCGCGCAGAGTAAAGCTTACGCTCGGCCAGAAAATCCGCAGCGGTCTTGCCACAGGATTTCCGGCAGACACGGGTCAAATGCGTTGGCGAAACCTCAAGTTGTTCGGCAAAATCCGCAACGCCCATGGGGCGAAAAAAGTCTCGGGTGACCTGTTGGGCAAAGCGTTGGGTTAACCGGCAGGCCGCGTTGTCTTGAAAGGCTTCGCAGGCACCGGCTTGAACTTGGCGATGCAGCCAAACGGCGATCAATCGGACATGTGCCTCAAGCGCTTCGTCTCTCAGGGGGCGGTTGTGCATCAACTCGCGGCCCATCGTGTCTATTTCCGAGATGATTTCGGCCTGTGCGAGACTGTCCCGCACCCGTAGGTACAAGCATTCGCGCGGCATGCGGCTGGTTAACCCGGCGGGACTTTGCATCATCAACCCTTGGGCAGCCTTGGGGAAATCTATGGCGAACAAGGTCCCGGCGGGCAAATACATTGCCTGGTTGGCCATCAAACCGCGTCGCACCCCGTTGACTAATATCACGCCTTGCCCGCGTGTTAGGTAAATCAAAACGTTGTCAGGGCGGTCATGCAACAGAGTGTAACGCCATGGGCTGACCTGGGTAAGCAATGCAAGGGAGCCCGCCTTGATTGGATCCTGTTCGATGATGGGGAGCGACGGACGGATTTGATCCAATGCCACCGGTGCTACGGTGGGGGCGGGTGGCATCGGTTTGGTCAAAAACGCCGGGGGTTTCATGCGCCTATCTCCTGTGGAGAGAAAAGCGCCCATGATTTCATTCTGGCCTTGAACCATGTGCGTTGGCGTTTGGCGAACTGCCGCGTCAAAATCGTTGAGCGTTCACAGGCCTCTTCCAGCGTCATTTCTCCGCGCAGATGGGTGATCAATTCGGTGGCTCCAATGGCCTTGGCCGACGGCAGGGTGGGGTGCCAATCGTCGAGATTGGCGCGCGCTTCGTCCAAGGCTCCTTGCTCGATCATCAGGCCAAACCGACGTTCAATTCGGGGAGTGAGCCAGTCTTTGGGCGCGTCAAAAACAATCGGATGGGTTTGGTCTAGTGGCAACAAGGGCGGCGGGGTGCTGTCTTGCCAGTCGGCAATACCGCGCCCGGTGTTTTGCAACACCTCCCAAGCCCGGCCAACGCGCGCCGGATTTTGTAGATCAATTCTGGTGCGGGTTTGTTCATCCAGTTCTGCCACCAAAGCGGCCAAGCCATCCTGTGCCAGCCGTGCTTCAAACGCGGCCCGAACGTCGGGTGGGGTTGCCGGAATATCGGCCAACCCTTGGGTCAGCGCGCTAAAGTACAACCCAGTCCCTCCGACAATAATCGGGCGCTCAGAGCTGTTGAGCAGTGGCGCAACCTCGCGCAGCCAATGGCCGACCGAATACTCTTGATCTCCTGGAATATGACCGTAAAGCAAATGTTTAGCGCGGTGTTCATCCTCGGATGATGGGCGCGCCGTCAAAACGCGCCAATCGTCGAAAACCTGAATGGCATCGGCATTGATGATCACACCGCCTTGTGCTTCGGCAATGGCCAAAGCCAAAGCCGATTTGCCGCTGGCCGTTGGACCTGCGATCAAGACCGGCTTGGCCGGGTCAAGCTGTGCGATGACGTCATCGCCTTGCGCGCTCATGCAATATGCTCCGTCTGCCTCAAATCTTGGCCGTTTTTCCACCGCTGGCCATTGCGGCCAGCCCGGTTTTGCGCCAAATATGCGCCCGATCATATCCCCCAGTCATGACGGAGCGCAACATGACCGCGAGCGACACAGCAGAAACCACCTTTAATCGTGTAATGTTGAAGATTTCCGGCGAAGCCTTGATGGGGGATCAGGGGTATGGCCTGCACCCACCGACGGTTGAGCGGATCGCCCGCGAGGTGAAATCTGTTCACGATATGGGCGTTGAGATTTGCATGGTTATCGGTGGCGGCAATATTTTCCGCGGTCTTTCCGGCAGTGCGCAAGGGATGGAACGCACCACGGCCGATTACATGGGGATGATGGCCACGGTCATGAATGCCCTAGCCATGCAATCCGCTTTGGAGAAAATGGGCGTGTTTTGTCGTGTGATCAGCGCGATCCGTATGGATGAAGTCGCCGAGCCCTACATTCGCCGCCGCGCCGTGCGCCACCTTGAGAAAAAGCGGGTTTGCATTTTTGCGGCAGGCACCGGAAACCCCTATTTCACAACTGATACAGCGGCTGCTTTGCGGGCCAATGAAATGGCCTGTGAGGCGATCTTTATGGGTAAGAATGGCGTTGATGGGATTTATGACAAAGATCCGCAAAAACACGACGATGCCAAACGTTACGACAACGTGACCTTTGATGAGGTGCTGACCAAGAACCTTAAGGTTATGGACGCATCTGCCATTGCTTTGGCCCGTGACAACAACCTGCCCTTGATTGTTTTCCCATTGGACGAACCCGGTGGGTTTCGCGGAATTTTGGCCGGAAAAGGCACCTACACACGGGTTACCGGTTAAGCGTTTAGGCGTTTTGACGCATGATACGCGGTGGTGCGCCATAGCGGGATTTGAAGCTGCGGGTAAAGGCGGATGGCGACGCAAAGCCGGTTGCCTGTGCCACGTCTTCGACGCTTAGCACGGTGTCGCGCACGAGTTGTTCGGCCCGCTCAAGGCGCAGTTTTAGATAGACTTGAGTAGGGGTTTGACCAAGCCCTTTGCGACATCTCAACCGCAGCTGTTTTGGGCTCAGGTCTAGATCTGAGGCGATTTGATCCATCGGGCGAGGATCGCCAAGATGTGTGACCATGATCGACTGCATGCGCGATAGGACCGGGTCTTGCGCCTGGGGCAAGTGGCGGGCATCACCGTCGCTTCTGAACCGCCCCAACGACAAAGCATCTGAGACCTTACGCGCGATATCGGGGTCATGAACGCGGGCCACCCACGCCAAAATCGCATCACCGGCGGCAAGTCCCGTTGCGGCGGTCAAGCGGCCGCGATCAAAGCAAAATATTTGCTGAGAGGGGGCGACACGGCCCAGAATTTCGACCTCTTCTTCGGAGGGGGCAATTGGGATGACCGCCTGATACCCATCTAGAAGGCCAAGAGCGGCCAATACGGTGATGCCGCCGTCAAACCCGGCCAATGTTCCTCCGGCGGTTTGGGCGCGTAGCAAAAAACCGCGCAGTCCCATGGGCAATCGTTTCAAAGGCTGATCCCCGGCACAGATCACCACCAAATCCCAACCCGGTGGATCTTCCCAATCTGTGCGGTCGGGGGCAATTTCAAGGCCATCGACCGAGGGTGCGGGCGCGCCGGTCACTGTTCTAATTTCGATGGTAAACAATGGTCGCCCGGCCAAGGAATTGGCGCGATTGACAACTTCACGCAACATTACATAGGTGAGTATCGGAAAGCCGGGGGCGAGGATGAGGCAGATGTGCATTGGGTTGTTTCAGCTCGTATGTCGGTGGGGTTAGTGATGACGGAATTAGGTAAATGAACCCTTTCGGCATGGCGATTTTGCGACGGGGAGGGGCCACATTCCCCCAAAGAAATCAGCCAGCAGGCAAATGAAACGTCATCTCGCCTATACATTCTGAACGCGAGCGCATAGAACCAAAGCAATCGAAAACAAGAAGAAGACCGAGGGCCCATGTCCGAAGATTTCGAACTCGACACTGATGATCTTGCCCGCCGTATGGACGGTGCTATGGCCAATTTACGCACGGAATTCGCCTCGTTGCGGACCGGTCGCGCATCGGCTTCAATGCTTGAGCCGGTGATGGTGGATGCCTATGGCTCCATGACGCCCATCAATCAGGTTGGTACAGTGAACGTTCCAGAACCCCGCATGGTCACCATCAATGTGTGGGACAAAGGGTTGGTTGGCAAAGTTGAAAAGGCCATCCGCGAATCCGGATTGGGCATCAATCCGCAACTTAACGGCACAATTATCATGCTGCCGATCCCTGAGTTAAACGAAGAGCGACGCCGTGAGCTGACCAAAGTGGCCGGTGGGTACGCTGAACATGCCCGGGTCGCTGTGCGCAATGTGCGTCGCGATGGGATGGATCAGATCAAGAAAGCCAAAAATGACGGGATGTCAGAAGACGACCAGAAACTTTGGGAAGGCGAAGTGCAAGAAATGACCGATGCATACATCAAGAAGGTCGATGAAGCACTTGAAAATAAACAAGAAGAGATCATGCAGATCTAAGAGGCTAGGCGGTCTAATCCGCCGCCTTTGAGCGTGAGGCGGCGCTAGGCTGCCTCTTTCGCGTTTTTGGGGGCAGGGTCGCCCAAAGCAAGTGTTTTGAATAAACAAAGGACGATGCAATGGCAAAACCGCTCCGTGACGGCACTGGCCCGCGCCATGTGGCGATTATCATGGACGGCAATGGCCGTTGGGCGACCAATCGGGGACGTCCGCGTCTGTTTGGGCATCATGCTGGTGCAAAACGTGTGCGCGAAGTGGTCGAAGCTTGCCCCGATGTCGGTGTTAAATACTTGACGATATTCGCGTTTTCGACAGAGAACTGGAAGCGCACCCAAGTCGAAGTCGCCGGCTTGATGAGTTTGTTTCGTCGCTATATTTCCAAAGAAACCCGAGCCCTGAGGGACCGCAATGTCCGGGTGCGTTTTATCGGAGACCGGGTGCGTTTGGATGCCAAGCTCATCCAATTGATGGACGATCTGGAACGGATCACTGAGGAATGCACCGGAACCAATTTAACGATTGCTCTTAACTACGGTGGGCGCGATGAGGTGACCCGTGCGACACGCCGGTTGGCGCAGGACGTTCACGACGGCAAACTCGATCCTGCGGATGTGGATGAAGAAACCCTTCCTAAGTATCTGGATACCCACGTTTTACCAGATCCGGACCTTGTGGTTCGTACAAGCGGCGAAGCTCGGATTTCGAACTTCTTGCTGTGGCAATCGGCCTATGCGGAATATGAATTTATCGACACCTTGTGGCCGGATTTCACCGCCGAGGAATTTGCCCGCTTGATCAATGGCTATGGGGCACGTGATCGACGGTTTGGAGGGGTAAACGCATGACCGACAAGTGGCGTGATCTAGGGCCTCGGGTGATTTCAGCCATCGTTATGTTGGCTCTCGCCATAGGGGCGGCTTGGGCTGGCTCGTTTTATTTTGCTATTCTGATTTCGATAGCGACCGGGCTGATGGTTTGGGAATTGGCGCGTATGCATGAACCGCGTTTCCCCATGTTGCCTGAGATCATGGCTGCGACGACAACGGCAATGGTTTACACCACTTATCCGATTTTCATGGGGATATTGGCGCAATATGCCTTTGGTGCGACATTGGTGCTTGCTGCGTTGTTGACCCTTTGTGTCAAGCGAGACATGCACCTCTTTGCGCCCTATGTTTTGGCGGTTTTGCTGACTGGCAACCTTTTAGCGGGTCTGTTTATGGCGTCACCCAAATCGGTTTTGTTCTTGTTGGCCATTGTCATCGCGACCGATGTTGCGGGGTATTTCGCCGGGAAGTCCATTGGCGGGCGCAAGTTCTGGCCACGCTTTAGCCCCAAGAAAACTTGGTCCGGGGTGATCGCCGGGTGGCTCGCCGCCGGGGTCATCGGGCTTTTGGGTTATCTGACTGGGCATTATGGGCCTCTCTTCATCTTGACTGCGATGATTATGAGCTTTGGAAGCCAACTTGGCGACATCGCCGAAAGTGCCTTGAAACGTCGGGCTGGCGTCAAAGACAGTTCCAACCTCATCCCCGGCCACGGCGGACTGCTGGACCGGTTTGATGGCGTGGTTGGGGCTGCGATGGTCCTACTTGTCTATATGGTTTTCTAACCTCCATGACGCGACGTATTTCCATTTTTGGCGCAACGGGGTCTATCGGGCAAAGCACGATAGACCTGATCGCTCGTGAGCCGGACGCCTATGACACTGTGGCGCTAACCGGTGGACGCAACATTGCACAACTGGCATCCGATGCGATTAAGCTTGGCGCGCAAATCGCTGTGACTGCTGATGAAAATCGCCTTGCGGAATTGCGTGACGCTTTGGCCGGAACTGGTGTAGAGGCAGCGGCCGGTCGGCAGGCCTTGATCGAAGCAGCCAGCCGTCCGGCCGATTGGGTGATGTCGGCCATTGTCGGTGCGGCAGGTTTGGAACCGGGGCTGCGGGCCTTGCAAACCGGCGCGACCTTGGCTTTGGCCAACAAGGAAAGCCTTGTCTGTGCTGGGCCATTGATCATGCGAACAGCGCAAGCGCATGGCACAACTATCCTTCCGGTCGACAGCGAACACAGTGCTGTTTTTCAAGCCCTGATTGGCGAAGATTTGGCCACCGTCGAACGCATTGTCATCACAGCGAGCGGCGGGGCCTTTCGCGATTGGCCAATCGAAGATCTTGCCAAAGCGACCCCGGCCCAAGCGGCGACCCACCCCAATTGGGACATGGGCCAGCGCATCACCATTGATAGCGCATCCATGTTCAACAAAGCCTTGGAGCTGATTGAAACCAAAGAGTATTTTGGTGTCTCGGCGGATAAGATTGAAACGGTTGTCCACCCGGAATCGATGATCCATGCGCTTGTTGGCTTTAACGATGGCGCATTGATGGCCCATGTCGGTGCCCCGGATATGCGCCATGCCATTGGGTTTGCCTTGCACTATCCGCACCGCAAATCGCTCCCTGTGGAACGGCTCGATCTGATCAAGCTGGGCCAAATGACCTTTCGCGACCCTTGTGAAACCCGTTGGCCCGCCTTGCGTTTGGCACGCGAGGTCATGGAAGCCGGTGGTTTGATGGGCGCGGTGTTCAACGCCGCCAAGGAACGTGCGCTTGATGCGTTTATAGCAGAGCAAATCACGTTCCCGCGAATGGCTGTCGTTGTCGAAGAGGTATTGAGTGACCTTTCTCACTTTGCCAGCCATAATCCTGCCGAGATTAACCTTGATAAGGTCGCTGAGGCGGATGCTCTGGCGCGGCAAAGTGCGGACAGGGTTATGTCGCAATAAACAGCCGGACAACCGGCACGTAAAATCAAAGAGGCAGCTGCTGTGGATGTAAATTCGCTTTTTGACTTTCTTGGAACCGGATTGATTGGCTTTGTGGCCTTTGTGATCGCCCTGTCGATTGTCGTCGGTGTGCATGAATTTGGCCATTACATTGTGGGCAAGAAATTCGGCATCTTTGCTGAAACCTTCTCTATTGGGATGGGGAATGGCATCCTGTGGCGCAGAGACAAACACGGAACCAAGTGGCAGATCGCCCCGGTGCCGTTGGGTGGGTTTGTACGCTTTCGTAATGTGATGCGTGAACAGGCTTTGTTGAGTGGGGAAGTCGAACCCACAAAAGACGAAAAAAGCCTCATTGATCAGGGCAAGCTTTTGTCCCAGACCGATCTCACACCAGAATTGCTCAAGACAACTATTCACGGCGCGTCCTATACCGCCAAGGTTGCGACCTATGCGGCTGGTCCTGTATTCAACTTTATCCTGTCGTTCTTTCTGTTCACCGGATTGTTTATGGCCAGCGGCATCACGTCTGACCCTCTGACAGTGGGAGAGCTGCAAAAGCTACCAACGGCGCAGGAGTTGCGAACCGGGGATGTTGTTCTGAAAATCGAAGGCATTGACACGCCGCGCGTTGATGACAGCGCAGCTTATTCGGACTTTCTGCAAGCACTGCCGCAAAAACCTCAGCTTGATTATACCGTCTTGCGCGATGGTGGTGAAACGGTGGTGTCTGGTCCCTACATCTTTCCGTCCCTTGTCGGGCGGGTCTTTCCACGGTCTGCGTCGGTGAACGCGGGGTTGGAAAAAGGCGATGTGATCACTGCCGTTGATGGTGCTCCCATTTTTGCATTTGTCGAATTGCAAGCGGCTGTTCTTGCCTCCGAGGGCAAGAGTCTGACGTTGACGATTTGGCGTGATGGCCAAGAGTTCGACACCGAATTGACGCCCAAAAAACAGGACGAACCGCAGCCAGAAGGCGGGTTCAAGACCTTTTACCGTATCGGGCTAGGGAGTGCGATTGCCTTTACACCAGCAAGCGAAAGCCCCGGTTTGGTCGACGCCATGAGCGGGTCAGCCAGCCAATTGTGGCACGTTATCAGCTCAACCGGATCGGCGGTCTGGGCCATGGCAACCGGACAGATCAGCACCTGTAATCTGTCTAGCCCAGTCGGCATTGCAGAAGCCGCCGGTGACGAAGCTTCGCAGGGGTTGACCGAGTTTATTGGCCTGGTCGCAATGTTGTCTGTCGCGATCGGGTTCTTGAACCTGTTGCCAGTGCCCGCCTTGGATGGGGGCTATATTCTGCTGCACACCGCCGAGATCCTGACAGGGTTCCGCGCCAGCTACACGTTTTTAAATCGTTACGTGGTTGTTGGGTTTATTGTTATCATTGGCGTGATGATGATCGGACTAAGCAGCGATTTGTTCTGCTAGGGCTACAAATGGTCGGGCGGGTGCCCTAATCCCGCCCGATTCTCCATGTATTCAGGTTCTGTAAATGAAAGGACCGAATCCATGAGCACTCTTCAAGCAGGATATCGCAGTGTCAGCTTGCTGGTCTCCATCAACTGGGACCGGTTGCTATATGTCTGTACCATCGTCTTTGCGCTGTTCCTCGGCGCATATCTTGGGACGCTGGCGCAATAATCCCCCAGCCGTAGGGGACTTTCTACAAAAACACTGGCAAATGCCCGCCATGCCCTTTTGACAAGGGCACTCATTCCCGATACTCACTTTCAGAGGGATGTCGGAGTGGATTGTTAAGATGGCAAAAGTCATTTCGGCGCGTAAAGCGCCGCTGAGTTTTAAGCGGGGAAACCAAGTGTCACGGGCTGCCAGGGTTGTGGCCTTGGCGATTGGCTTAACTGCGGGGGTCGGGGCTGCCACCCTGCCTAAAACCGCTTATGCCCAAAGCTTTGTTTTCAATAGCGTCTCGATCGAGGGCAACGAACGGATCGAGGGATCGACCATCCTTTCCTATGCCGGGATCGCCCGTGGTCAATCTGTCTCTGCCGGAGAGCTAAACGATGCGTATCAACGCATTTTGGGATCAGGTCTGTTTGAGACCGTGGATATAATTCCACAGGGCTCCAAGCTTGTTATCAAAGTTGTTGAATACCCAACCGTCAATAAAATCAAGTTTGAAGGCAACAAACGCCTCAAGGACGAAATCCTATCTGGGATCGTTGAAACCCAGCTGCGTCGCGTCTTTAGCCCACGGGTTGCCGAGGCAGATGCCCAGCGGATTTCTGAGGCCTACAACCAGCAGGGCCGCATTGCAGCGCGCGTCGTTCCAAAAGTGATCAAGCGCCGGGACAACCGTATTGATCTGGTCTTTGAAGTCTTTGAAGGCGGGGTTGCTGAAATCGAGCGCATCGGGTTCTCTGGCAACTCGAATTATTCAGACCGACGGTTGCGTAGGGTCATGGCAACCAAGCAGGCCGGCATTCTTCGGGCGATTATCCAAAAAGACACCTACATCGAAGATCGGGTCGAATTCGACAAACAGCTTTTGCGCGATTTCTATGCATCGCGTGGCTATGTTGATTTCCGCATTACCGGTGTGAACTCTGAGCTGGCGCAGGAACGTGACGGCTATTTTGTCACCTTCAATGTCGAAGAGGGGCAGCAGTTCAATTTTGGAGAGGTTTTGGTGACCTCGGATTTGCCAGAAGTGGATGTTGAGCTGTTTGAAAAGAAGCTCAAGCTGCGGTCAGGCAAGGTGTATTCTCCGGCGCTGATCGAAAATGAAATCGCGCGACTCGAAACTTTTGCAATTCGCGAAGGTTTGAATTTTGTGCGTGTCGAGCCACGGATCACACGAAATGATCGTGATTTGACTTTGGATGTCGAGCTGCAACTGACGCGTGGACCACGCATCTTTATCGAACGCATCGATATCGAAGGGAACACCACAACTCTTGATCGCGTTGTGCGCCAACAGTTCTTGCTGGCTGAGGGTGACCCGTTCAACCCGCGCGCCGTCCGCGAGAGCGCTGAGCGCATTCGGGCGTTGGGATATTTTGAAACAGCAGAAGTGCAAGCGCGCGAGGGATCGACACCACAACAGGTGATTGTTGATGTCGATGTCGAAGAACGTCCCACTGGTTCGATCGGGTTTGGCGGGTCTTATTCCACCAATAACGGTTTTGGTGTGAACCTGTCCTTTAGCGAAAGAAACTTCTTAGGGCGGGGTCAAAAATTCGGTTTCTCCTTTGATACGTCTTCTACGACCAGAAGCTTCAATCTGAACTTTAGTGAACCGGCATTCCTTGGACGCGATTTAGAGTTCGGTTTCATTGGGAACTACTCTGAATCCGATAACGACAATGCGGAATATGACACCTCAAATGGTATCTTCCGTCCGTTCCTGGCGTTTCCGGTCTCTGACAATGGTCGCCTGCAACTGCGCTATACACTAGACTATTCCGACCTTGGGGCCCCGCGTGTTGACGAGGACGAAGATGAAGAAGTCGGTGCTGTTATTTTGCAAGAAGCAGAGTTTGGTCCGCGGTATGATAGCTCAATTGGCTACACCTATACCTATGATACGATCCGTGCAGGCTTGAGCCCGACAAACCGCTTCCGGTTTGAGTTCGGACAAGACATATCCGGTGTTGGGGGCAACTCGGCCTTTGTTAAAACAAATGTGCGGGCTGTGGCGCAAACCAAAATCTGGAACGAAGAAGTCACTTTGCGGGCGTCGTTTCAGGGGGGATCGCTCAACTATTCTAAAAATGAAAGTCGGGCGACCGATCGTTTCCGCATCAATCCCAACATCATGCGCGGTTTCGAAAGCAATGGCATAGGTCCGCGTGAAATTCGTGATTCAGATGGAATTGATGATCCATTGGGTGGCAACTTTTATGCGGTTGCCCGTTTCGAGGCGGACTTCTCTCTCGGTCTTCCCGAGGAATATGGTCTGACCGGTGGTGTGTTTTATGATGTCGGGTCGGTTTGGGGCGTCAATGACGGCTACGACGATTTGGCCGAAGCCGCAGGAGGCAAGGTTGTTTCGGACGAATTTGATCTGCGCCACGTCGTTGGGGTCTCTGTTTTCTGGAACAGCGCTCTTGGTCCGCTTCGTCTCGACTTCTCGGAAGCGGTGAAGAAGAGCAAATATGACAAACCGCTCAACTTCAATATTTCGGTTTCAAAGCAGTTCTAGTCGCGTGCAGCGCGCTTTGACCATCGCAGCAACTTTTTTGGCCCTGTCGGTTTGGACTGTTGGGGCCAATGCGCAGAGCACATCGGGGGGCTTTGACACTGGAACGGTTCAAAGTCCGGTTCTGGTGATTGAGTTCGACCGGGCCTTTGGTCAAAGCGCATTTGGACAGAATGTTACGACCGAATTAGAGAGCTTGGGGGCAGAAATTGCCGCCGAAAACCGACAAATCGAAGCCGAACTGCGTGACGAAGAGTTGCTCTTGACGGATCAGCGCAAGGCCATGGAACCTGCGGCATTCCGCGAATTGGCTGATGCTTTCGATCAAAAGGTGCAAAAGCTGCGCCGCGAACAAGATACCAAGGCCCGCGACCTCAGTGAACGCCAAGACGGGGCGCGACGCGAATTTCTCACCTCTGTCGGACCCATTTTGAATCGCATTATGCAGGAAACAAATGCGGCTGTTGTTTTGGAAAAACGCAATGTTTTTGCATCGGTCTCTGCGATTGATGTCACCGATTTGGTGATTTCCGAGATCAACGCCCTTTTCCAACAAGAGCCGTCTGATCCCTGAGGTCGACTTGCCCCGACGCGCGGCGATTGGTAGGGAGGGGCAATAGAAAAACAAAGGCAAGCTTCATGACTGACACGCTGCTGAGCGCTGATATCCAACTGATCCAACGTATTCTTCCACATCGCTACCCGTTTTTGTTGGTAGATCGAGTTGAGGACATCAATGGCTTTTCATCTGGTACTGGCATCAAGAACGTCACCATGAATGAACCGCATTTTCAGGGCCATTTCCCCGGACTGCCGATCATGCCGGGGGTAACCATTGTCGAAGCCATGGCGCAAACTGCCGCCGTGATGGTGGGTGTAGCGATGGATATGGCCGACAAGGAGATGAAGGTTTACTTTATGTCCATCGACAAATGTAAATTCCGCCGCAAGGTTGTTCCGGGTGATCAGCTGCGTCTGAACCTGACGACCGTGCGTGGCAAACCTGGGGCCAAAGTCTGGAAATTTGCCGGTGTCGCCCAGGTCGACGGCGAAATGGCGGCGGAATGTGAATTCACCGCAATGATGGATTTGCCTGCATGAGCGCGCAAATTCACCCTTCGGCGATAATCGAGGAAGGCGCGCAGATCGGTGACGGATGTGTCATCGGGCCGTTTTGTCATGTCGGTCCAAAGGTTGTTCTTGGGCCACGGGTCGAACTGAAATCGCATGTGGTGGTGACAGGTCTTACCGAGATTGGTGAAGAGACCGTCATTTTCCCATTCGCGGTGATTGGTGAAATCCCTCAGGATTTAAAGTTTGACGGTGAAGACACGCGTCTTGTGATTGGCAAGCGCAATCGCATTCGTGAACATGTGACAATGAACACCGGCACGGCGGGGGGCGGCGGTCTTACCAAGGTTGGGGATGACGGTCTTTTCATGGCTTCGAGTCATGTCGCCCATGACGTTCATGTCGGCAATAATGTGATCCTTGCCAATAACGTCGCGCTGGCCGGGCACTGTGTGCTTGAGGATCAGGTCATTGTTGGCGGCCTCTCTGGCGTTCATCAATTTGTGCGCATTGGCCGTGGTGCGATTATCGGCGCGGTGACCATGGTTACAAATGACGTCATTCCGCATGGTCTCGTTCAAGGGCCGCGCGGTCAGCTTGACGGCTTGAACCTTGTTGGTTTGAAACGTCGCGGCGTTGCGCGTCGTGACATCACCGCCTTGCGGGCGGCATTTCAGATGTTGGCGCAGGGCGAGGGGGCCTTTCAGGACCGCGCGCGCCGTTTGGGCGAAGAAACCGACAGCGACTATGTCTCCGAAATCGTGGCCTTTATTCTTGGCGACAGCGATCGTTCTTTTTTAACACCGGGCTAAAACACATATGTTGGCATTGATCGCAGGACGGGGCGCATTGCCAACGGTGGTGGCTGAAACTCTGCCGACCCGTCCTATTGTCTGCGCTCTCGAACATGTTGCTCCGACCGATTTAATTCCGGACCATGTCTTTCGGCTGGAAAAGGTTGGTGGCCTGCTGCGCTGGCTCAAGGCGCGGGGGGTGACGCAAGTCTGTATGTGTGGTGCAATCCGCCGCCCAGAGTTTGAGTGGCGGCAATTGGACTTGGCCACTCTGCTGATGGTGCCGCGCATTTTTCGGGCCATGCGGCGTGGCGACGACGGCGCGTTGCGCATTGTGATCGCGATGTTTGAGGATGCTGGTTTTGAGGTGCTCGCTGCCCATGAGGCCGTGCCGAGCCTGTTGCCAGATGCCGGTGTCCCGAGCCTCTCACAACCTTCTCCAGATGCCGAACGTTTGGCCCGTATTGGTGATGATGTCAGCACAGATCAGGCTCGTGACGATTTGGGTCAAGCCTGTATCGTCGCACGAAGCGGTATTCCTGCCCGCGAAGGTGAGGCGGGCACTGATGCGATGCTGCGTGCCGCGGGGCAAGAGGCCAAGGGCGGCATTCTTTACAAGGCCCCCAAACCCGGTCAGGAGCGCCGTGCCGACCTGCCAACAATCGGCCCGGATACGGCGCGCAACACCGCTCTTGCGGGATTGGCTGGTATTGTGATCGAAGCGGACGGCGTGATGGTGTTGAATTTCGAAGAGACCCTGCGCCGGCTTGATGCCGAAGGCTTGTTTCTTTGGATCAGAGAAAGGCCACAATAAATGCGGGTATTCATCACAGCGGGCGAGGCTTCGGGCGACAAGCTTGGCGCAGCGCTGATGCAAGGCCTGCGCCAGCTGGTGCCTGATGTCGAGTTTCGCGGCATTGGTGGGACGTTGATGGAGAAAGAGGGCTTGGACAGCCTCTTTCCCATGGATGAGATCAGCGTCATGGGGGTCTCGGAAATTCTCAAGGAATATCGTCATCTCAAGGCGCGTATCCGCGAAACGGCAGATGCAGTGATCGCCGACAAGCCCGATGTTTTGATCACCATTGATTTGCCTGAGTTTTCCTTGCGGGTGAACAAGTTGGTCAAAGAAGTGAGCGATGTTCGCGTGGTGCATTATGTTGCCCCGACGGTGTGGGCGTGGCGTCCTAAGCGCGCGGGCAAAATGGCACATCATGTGGATCAGGTTTTGGCGCTGCTGCCCTTTGAGCCGCCATACATGCAGGCCGCTGGCATGGATTGTGACTTTGTCGGTCACCCGGTGGTGACGGACCAGATTGCCACACAGGCCGAGGCCGATGCGTTTCGCGTTAAACACGCAATAAAGGGGCCGATGGCCTTGGTCTTACCTGGGTCGCGAAGGTCAGAAATCGGGCGTTTGATGCCTATTTTCGCGCAAGCGGCGGCGTTGCTGCATGAAAAACGGCCTGACCTGCGATTGGTCCTTCCGGCGGCGGGCAACGTGGTTGACGCGGTCCAAGAAGCGGTGAGCGATTGGCCGGGTGCACCCTTGGTCATCGATCCGCGACAGGATGATGGATCAGACAAGCGGGCCGCATTTCGCGCCGCCGATGTGGCTTTGGCGGCGTCGGGAACGGTGTCGCTTGAGCTTGCGGCGGCGGGCACTCCAATGGTGATCGCCTATGACATGAGCTGGCTCAGCCGTCAGATCATCGGGCGAATGATGCTTGTCGATACGGTGACTTTGGTCAATCTGGTGTCTGAAACCCGCGCCGTACCGGAGTTTATCGGCAAGGATTGTTTGCCGGGGCCTATCGCCGATGCGGTGTTGCACGAGCTTGACGCATCGGGAACCCAACAAGAGGCGATGCGCCTAACCATGGAGCGGCTCGGCCTTGGGGGCGAACATCCGGGACTTCGTGCCGCACGGGCGGTTTTGAATGGGCTGGGGCAGGGCGCAACGCGTCATTGACCCCCAAACCAGACACGACAACAAAAAAGGCCGCCTAAAGAGGCGGCCTTTTCTTTAACGTCTCTCATCTGCTTACAGCAGGGATTTAACCTGCTCAGCAACGTTTTCGGCTGTGATGCCGAATTTTTCATAAAGCGTGCCTGCCGGGGCGGAGGCACCAAAGCCGTCCATACCCACAAAGGCCGACTTCTTGGCATTGCCACGCTCACCACAAAGCCAGCGATCCCAACCCATACGGTTTGCGGCTTCGACGGCAACACGCACCGGACCGGCAGGGGGCAGAACGCGACGACGATAGCTTTCGTCCTGCTGTTCAAACAGCTCCCAGCACGGCATGGACACCACGCGGGTACCAATACCTTCGGCCTGAAGCAGATCACGCGCAGCAAGGGCGATTTCAACTTCGGAACCGGTCGCCATGATGATCGCCTGACGCTTGCCCTCGGCCTCGGCCAGAACATAGGCTCCTTTTTCGACAAGGTTGGCGTTCTTGTGCTCTTTGCGAACCGTCGGCAAGCCCTGACGGGTCAAGGATAGAACCGACGGCGTGCCGGTCTGACGCATGGCAACTTCCCAGGCTTCGGCGGTTTCAACCGTATCACATGGGCGGAAGACCAAAGTGTTTGGCGTGGCGCGCGAAATTGCCAGATGTTCAACCGGTTGGTGGGTTGGGCCATCTTCGCCAAGGCCGATGCTGTCATGGGTCATGACAAACACGGTTGGAACCTTCATCAGAGCCGCCAAACGCATCGCAGGGCGGGCGTAATCGGTAAAGGCCATGAAGGTGCCGGAGTAGGGGCGAATGCCGCCGTGCAGCGCCATTCCGTTCATTGCCGACGACATGCCATGTTCCCGGATGCCCCAATAGACATAACGACCTTTGCGGTTGTCGGTGTCAAAGGTGCCAAGATCTGCGGTCAGGGTGTTGTTGGACCCGGTCAGGTCAGCCGAGCCGCCACAGGTTTCGGGCATGATTGGGTTGATCACGCTCAGTGCCATTTCAGACGATTTACGCGTGGCGACTTTGGGCTGCTCTTCGCTGATCTGCTTTTTCAAAGCTTTGACAACGGCCGAAAGCTTCTTGGGCGCTTGGCCGGTCATCACACGTTCGAATTCGTTTTGACGGGCGGTCGAGGCCTCGGCCAGACGGGCTTCCCAAGCTTCACGCTCAGACGCACCACGCGCTCCAACACCTTCCCACCAGGATTTGATCTCGGCCGGAATGTCGAACACGCCCGCGTCCCAACCCCAGTTGGCTTTGGCGGCGACGTTCTGCTCTTCGTTGGTCAATGCGCCGTGACCTTTTGACGTGTCCTGTGCGGCGTGACCCAAAGCAATGTGGGTTTTGCAGGCGATCATCGACGGTTTGCCAGCCTTTTTGGCGGCGATGATGGCGGCGTCGATGGCAATAGGATCATGGCCGTCGATTTCCTGAACATGCCAGCCAGACGCCTTAAAGCGCTGAACCTGATCGGTACGATCAGAGAGAGACACTTTGCCGTCGATGGTGATGTCGTTATTGTCCCAGAAGACAATCAGGTTGCCAAGCTCATAGCGACCCGCAAGGGCGATGGCCTCTTGGCTGACACCTTCCATGAGGCAACCGTCACCGGCGATGACATAGGTGTGGTGATCAACGATTTTCTTGGAGAAACGACCGCGCAGCATTTCTTCGGCCATGGCAAAGCCAACCGAGTTTGCAATACCCTGACCCAAGGGGCCGGTGGTGGTTTCAACAGCCTTGAGAAGGAAGTTTTCCGGGTGACCGGCGGTTTTCGCGCCCCACTGACGGAAATTCTTGATCTCGTCCAATGTAACCTCGGGGTCGCCACAGAGATAGAGCAGCGAATAGATCAGCATCGAGCCGTGGCCCGCCGACAGGATAAACCGGTCACGGTCATGCCATTCGGGGTTTTGCGCGTCAAACTTTAGGTGCTTGGAAAACAGCACGGTTGCCACGTCAGCCATGCCAATCGGCATACCTGTGTGACCGGAGTTTGCAGCAGCAACCCCATCCAGTGCGAGAGCACGGATAGCAGTTGCACGCATCCAATGTTCGGGATTGCTTGTACGGAGCTCTTGGATATCCACCGGGTTCGATCCTTTGGCCAGATAGGGGATTGCGCGCTCAATAACAGCGTTGGGGCAAAGTGCAAGCATGCCTGTCGCGCGGTGATGTGGACAAACAGGCCTATTTCCGCCTAAGACATTGGAATTAATAGGGGGCGCTTTTTCCGTAAGCGCTTGTTAAACTTTTTGCCAAGCGAGCCAAAGCGCGATTCGTTTATGATAGCGCTAAAAAGGGCTCAAAGCAGGCTAGGGGGGCAGGATGACCCAAATCGATGAATTGCACGGCCGGATTACGCGGGCGTTAGAGCGGATTTCGCAACAGGTTGAGGGCTATACCGCCCCGGTGGCCGAAGCGGACCCGGAGGCGGCCAACAAGCTGGCAGAGCTTGAGGCGGCCTTGGTTGCTGCCCAAGAGGATGCCAAGGCGGCTCAGATTGAGGCCAATGTCTCTCGTGAAGCGGCGGCGGCTGAGGCTGAAAAGCTAAGGGTCGCACAAGATGAAACGGCGGTTTTGACCGAACAATTGGCCGCTGCAAAAGACGCCGCCGAAATGGCGCAAGCTGCGGTTTCGCAACTCGAGGCCGAAAAGGCCACCGAGGAACCCGTTGCGCCCGCCGTCGAAGAACCGGCTGCCGCGCCCGAAGAGGCCGCCGTTGATAACGCCGAACTTGAAGCCCTACGTGAAGAGTTGGAAGACGAAAAGATCGCCAATGCCCAGCTGCAAGAGCGGCTCAAAGTATTAACAGCCCGCCAGTCCGAAGCGAGCCCCGAACCAAGTGGCGATGGCGGCAATGATGCGGAACTTGCACAGCAAATTCAGGCGCAACGCGAGAGCATGGCGCAGCTGGACGCAGAATTGCAACGCTTGCGCAGCTCTAACGCGGCGCTTGAGGAAACAGTTTCCGCCCTGCGTGAGGCCAATGCCCAAGGGGTTGGTGAACCGCATTTGATCAACAAGGCGATGCTGGCCGAGCTGGAAAGCCTGAGGGCGACGCAGGCCGCCGATGCCGCCGAAACAAATGCCGTTCTGGCGGCGATGGAGCCGCTTTTGGCCGATGCCGCCGGTGAGGAGAACGCCTAATGTCTCAGATCGAAGTTGAAATCATCATCGGTGGCCGCTCGTTTGAAGTTGCCTGCCAAGAAGGCGAACAACAATATCTGCAATCGGCGGCAAAGCTGCTTGATGCAGAGGCCGCCGTTTTGGTGGGTCAGATTGGGCGGATGCCAGAGCCGCGCATGTTGTTGATGTCGGGCCTGATGTTGGCGGATAAAACCGCCGGGCTTGAGGAAAAACTGCGCGAAGCCGAGGACAAGATGGCGGCCATTCAGTCCGAACTGGATGAACTCAAAAGCGCGCCCCCACCGATGCCCGAAAAAGTCGAGGTTCCGGTGATCCCGTCGAACGTTTCCGATGGGTTGGCGGAACTCGCCGCGCAAGCCGAGGCCGTGGCCAGTTCGGTGGAAGAAAAGCTGGCCTAACTGCCAGGCTTGTTGGTCTGATCTCTCAAACAAAAAGCGCCCCACCTGCGGGGCGCTTTTCTTTTTTGATCTGTCTCTAAACCTTAGGCGTTGGCTTCGCGGATTTTGTCAGCCGCTTCCTTGTTATAGGCAAGGCCATTGTCATCCAGAAGCGTGTCCAGCTCACCAGAGAGAGTCATCTCAGTGATGATGTCGCAACCGCCAACAAATTCGCCTTTGACGTAAAGCTGGGGAATTGTGGGCCAGTCGGAATAGTCTTTGATGCCCTGACGGATGTCCTCGTCGGCAAGAACGTTCACGTCGGTGTATTCCAGACCCATATAGTTAAGCACACCGGCAACGCGGCTGGAAAAGCCACACTGCGGCATGTCCTTGGTGCCCTTCATATAAAGAACAACGTCATTGGCTTTGACGGTTTCATCAATTTTGGCTTTTGCATCAGTCATCTTGGTTTTCCTCTTCAAGTCGCCTTTGGCGATCCTTGCGAACATAAGGCATGATGGATCCGTAGGTGATAACCCCAACAATCGTCAAACTGGCCAGAACTGGCCAGACACTGGACAGATATGTCATCACGCTGGACATCGGTTATTCCGGGGCTTTGGTGGTTAGAGCCAGCGCGTGCAATTCACCGGCAGCGCCATCCATCTTGCCCTTGAGCGCCGCATAAACAGCGCGCTGTTGCTGAACTCGGTTTTTGCCACGAAAGCTTTCGTCGACGACCATGGCAGACATATGAACACCGTCTTCGCCAGCAACCTGGATTTCCGCATCAGGAAAGCTTTCGCGCAGCAGGTCTTCGATTTCTTGGGCATGCATCGGCATTGAGCATGGGCCTCCGGTTTGTTTCGCTTTCCTGACAGAAGTAGTGCGATGTGCCCCCATGCGCAAGGCACACAAGGTCTGGGACTGGCCCGCATTTGGTCGCGGATTGCGATGTGCCGGTTTAAATGTCGAGCTCGACCCAGACAGGAACATGGTCAGACGGTTTGTCACGGCCGCGAATGGCGCTGTCAATTTTGCACGCAACAAGCATGTCCGCAGCTTGTGGGGTCAAAAGGAAATGGTCGATACGGATGCCATTGTTGCGCTGCCAAGCGCCGGCTTGATAATCCCAAAAGCTATAGTGCTCTGGTCCTTGGGTGCGGGCGCGGAATGCTTCGGTAAAGCCAAGATTCAGGATGCGACGAAAGGCCGTGAGGGTTTCGGGGCGAAACAAGGCGTCTTCGGTCCAGTCTTGCGGGCGGGCGGCGTCTTCGGCTTGAGGAATGACATTATAGTCCCCGGCCATAAGCGCGGGCATTTCATCATCAAGCAACTGTTGGGCCCGCGCCTCAAGACGTTTCATCCAGCTCAACTTGTAATCATATTTTGGACCGGGGCAGGGGTTGCCGTTGGGCAGATACAATCCGCAAAGCCGGATCGCCTCGCGGTCACCCATTACCGTGGCTTCGATCCAGCGCGCTTGTTCGTCTGATTCGTCATCTTCGTTAATGTGGGGAAGGCCGCGGGTGACGTCCTCTAGCGGCAGTTTGCTCAGAATCGCAACGCCGTTGAAGCTCTTCTGCCCATGGGTTTCCACATTATAACCGCGATCCTCAAACTCTTGACGCGGAAAAGCGTCATCAACTGACTTGATTTCCTGCAGCAGTGCCACATCTGGCTGCGCATCGTCCAGCCAATCGAGAAGCGCGGGCAACCGCGCCTTGATACCATTGATGTTAAACGTGGCGATTTTCATGCGCGCTCTCCCTTTGTCTTTCTATCGCTGAAAGCGGGGGGCGGGTGCAAGGAATCAATGCGATTCGTGATCTGTAAAATTTGCAAATAAGTGTTGCATTGCAAAGTTTATAGTTATCCACAAGAAAAACTAAAATGTGGACAACTTTTATAAACATTTTCCACGAGTTAGCTAAATGCCAAAGCTCATGTGGATAACTCATTTTGCGCACAACCTTAACGGGAATTAACTATTATGCAAACACGGTAGAGTGGCAGGTTTGGGGGGCAACAACACGCAACTCTCAAAACGGAGAATTCCAATGTCAGCTCAACACAAGCACATGATTTCTGAACAAACTGTTTCCAAAGCTGAAACAAGTGCGTTTACCGGCGATGCAACTGAGATGTTCACGTCTTGGTCTGGCCCAGCGGATGGTCACATTGATGCCGGCGACGCGGTCGANNATGTTCACATCCTGGTCCGGCCCATCCGCGGGCAACACAGACGCAGGTGACGCCGTTGAAATGTTCACGTCTTGGAGCGGTCCTGCAAGCGGAAACACAGATGCTGGTGACAACGTAGAGATGTTTACCTCGTGGTCTGGCCCATCCGCAGGCAACACAGACGCCGGTGATGCGGTTGAAATGTACACGTCTTGGTCCGGTCCGGCCGACGGCAACACCGACGCAGGTGACAATGTCGAAATGTTCACCTCTTGGAGCGGCCCAGCGGGTGGCAACACCGAAGCGGGTGACAATGTTGAGATGTTCACATCTTGGTCCGGCCCCACAGGCGGCAGTTCTGATGCGGGTGACAGCGTCGAAATGTTCACATCCTGGAGCGGCCCCGTTGGTGACAGCACCGAAGCCGGTGACAATGTCGAAGCGTTCACATCCTGGTCCGGCCCGGTCACTGCCTAATTTCTAGGCCAAAGGCTTCAGAATCCGGGTAGGGCGTTTGCTGCTCTGCCTCTCAGAACAAGAGGAGTTCTTATCATGACAAATGTCGTCGCGCTCAACGTACCGACCCGGATTCTGCCTCTGGAGGCGCGGGTCGCCGCGCTTCTGGGCTGCTTTTCCCAATCTCGCCGCATCGGAGAGGATGTGTTTTGGCTCAAGGAAAACGCGGAACTTTTGAATATTCTGGAATGCACCGGCCAACCGGTGTCCTCCCAGGCCCTTCAGGTTTACGAAGGATTTTATGAACAGGCCGAAAAACGGCTACAATTCTTCCCACAATATTACCGCTTTTTGTTGTCTCTTGCCCTAGACCTTGAGGATCTGGGAATGCCGGGAGACAAAGCACAACGTATGGTGGATTTTGCCAAATCCGAACGCTTGCCCATGGCAGAGCTGTCCGATTTGCAACGTGCCGAAGCGCGCCGGTTGATGATTCGACGTGGGGTTGAATCGGTCAAAGATGCTGGTTTGGATGATAGATTGCGCAATTTTGCGGCAAGAACGCGTACTTTTACGCTTCCCAACAAGAAAGCTGCGTATGAATTGACACATATTTCATTCTACCTGAGCGAGTATGGTCGACGTGACCCGAAACTTGACGTAGAAGGAAAGTTAAGCTTGCATTTCGCCGGACTGACCGCTTTTCTGGATCAGAATGCTGATTTGTTGGCCGAAATATGTATTGCTTTGCGCTATGCTGGCGTGGTTCCGCCCTCCATCTGGACGGAGTGGCTAGCATGTGAAACAGCGGGATTTGAGATCGATGAGGGGGACCATGTGCCGCTGAACGATGATTACCATGAATTCCTCGTCTGCAACTGGCATCAGGCCGTTGCCGGGGCTCCGATTTTACGCAAGTCCTTTGGTGACGGGCGGATGCGTTTTGAGCGCCATCAACGACCAACTGCGTTGCGTGAAATCAGTCAGGTGATGTTGTCGCTTGATGATGCGCGTAGCACGGATTGGGAAGTCATGCGCCATCGGATGGCCCCACAGCTTTCGCCAGAAGCCCGCGACGTTCTTGATATTGCTGCCGAAAGCAGTTCTGATTTTGATGCATTTTTCGAAGGGTTTGCCCGGGCAGGTCGGGCATGAAGGCGACAACACTCGGCGCAATTTTGGTCATTATATATACAGGTATGATGGCCGCTGCAGACGGTATCACAAAATTCATCGCCGGTGGCTATGAGGCCCCGCAACTTTTTGCCCTGTCCTCGGCCCTTGTTGTCGCGATGGCGGCGGGCGCGGCGCGGATGCCGGGCGGTGGAACGCTTAAAATCAGTTCTATCAAGGCCATGGTGGGGCGCTCTGTTCTTACGGTTATCGCCGCTTTGGCCTTTTTCAAAGCCTTCCTGCTATTGCCATTTGCCGACGTCTTTTTGTTCATTGGCCTCATGCCTTTGATCGCGGCGGCGATGTCCGGGCCGATGTTGGGGGAAAGCCCGCGCCCCTTGGCTTGGGTCGCCCTAAGCATCGGCGCCTGTGGTGTGTTTTTCCTGATCCCAGGTGGCGTGAGCGGCGCACAAGCCGGCCATGCTTGGGCGTTTCTTGCGGCCCTTTCCGGGACGGCGTCTATGCTGTTGGCTCGGGTGATTGCCAAAGTCGAACGCGCGCCCTTGGCGCAAGTGTTCTGGCCCAATCTGGCGCTGATGGTTGCCATGGGCGTGGCCTTGCCCTTTGTCTGGCGGCCAATGACATTGGTTGATGCAGGTTGGATTGTTGGTTACGCGGTCTTTTTGTTTGGGGCTCGCTATGTGGTCGCCGAAGCGCTGCGATTGCTTCCTGCCTATGTGGCGACACCGCTGATGAACCTACAATTTGTCTGGATGGTTGCGATCGGCATGGTGGCCTTCAACGAGTTCCCCGGAACCGGAACGATATTGGGTGTCATGCTGGTTATCGCATCAGGTCTTTGGCTGGTGGTCGAAGAAAGCTTGGCTCGCAGAAAACTCGCCCTACAAAACGCGTCGGAGCAATCCGGCGCGTCACCGTCTATGGGAAAGGCGCGGATTTACCCGGCAGAATAGAGGCAAGCCTTTGATTACATAGAGAAAGACGTGCCGCAGCCGCAAGAGCTGCTGGCATTTGGGTTTTCTATGGTAAAGCGCGCACCGATCAACTCGTCGCTGAAATCAATCGTCGCGCCGGCCAGAAACGGCAGCGATACCGGGTCAACAACGACCTTTTCGCCATCGGCCTCAAGGACAAGGTCGTCGCCCGCCGGTTCGTCCAGTTTGATTTCATACTGAAATCCACTACATCCGCCGCCCTCAACCGCGACCCGCAAGGCCTTGCCGTCATCTGCGGCACCGATCTCGGAGAGGCGCTCATAGGCGCGGGGGGTCACTACTGGTGGCAATTGCATTGCAATCCTCGTGGTTTATCTCGGGCGTTGAATGCAATATATGGCGGCTTGGGACAAGCGACAAGGAGCGCCCGCCATGCGCGCAACATTTGCCTGTGATCCAAATCGGGTCCGGGGACGTCTATATGCCGAAGAAGAGAGCGCCCATCGCTCCTGTTTTCAACGGGATCGCGACCGGATTATCCATTGTTCGGCCTTCCGTCGGCTCAAACATAAAACCCAAGTTTTTGTGGAACATGAGGGCGATTTTTATCGCACGCGCCTAACCCATTCGATCGAAGTGGCACAAGTGGCGCGCACAATTGCCAATGCGCTGGACCTGAACACGGACCTAACCGAAGCCGTCGCCTTGGCCCACGATCTTGGGCACACCCCCTTTGGTCATACCGGCGAAGATGCTTTGGCGCTTTTGATGGCGCCTTTTGGCGGCTTTGATCACAACGCGCAAACCCTACGGATCGTGACGTCGCTTGAACGTCACTATGCGGAATTCGATGGGCTCAATCTAACATGGGACACGCTTGAGGGGATTGCCAAACACAATGGCCCGGTTGAGGGAGACATTCCCTATGCGTTGGACGAATACAACGCCTTGCATGATCTTGAGCTGCACACCCATGCCAGCGCCGAGGCGCAAGTGGCGGCTCTGTCTGATGATGTTGCCTATAATAATCATGATTTGCATGATGGCTTGCGGGCGGGGCTTTTTACTGAAGAGCAGATAATAGATTTGCCAATTGTTGGCGATGCTTATGCAGAGGTCGACAAGGCCTATCCAAACATTGATGCCTATCGCCGCCGCCATGAGGCCTTGCGCCGGGTGTTTGGGGTTATGGTCACGGATGTCTTGACCGAGTCGCGCACCAGATTGCAGGCGTCGGGCTGTGATACGGCGCAAGAGGTTCGTGAATTGGGGCGCCCCGTTATTGCCTTTTCGGATGGGCTTTGGAGCCAGTTAAAAGAGATCCGAACCTTTTTGTTTTCAAATATGTATCGCGCGCCCTCTGTGATGGAGCAACGTCGCAGAGTGACCATTGCGCTAAATGATCTGTTTCCGGCCTATATGGCCGACCCGACGATGCTTCCTGAGCGTTGGCGGGGGGATGCGGCGGCACTTGAGGATGAAACCAGCCGGGCAAGGTTGGTGGCAGATTACATCGCCGGGATGACGGATCGTTTTGCCTTGCAACAACATGCTGACCTAACGGGAACCCATGTTCTTGATCGAGATGGTCAAAGCGCTCTTCCCCCAGGTTAATCGATGTGTCACACACGTCGAAATCAATTTGAGGTAGAGTGAGTGTTAGGGGTGTCACGCTTTCAAAACAAAGTTGCTGTGATCGCGGGGGCCGAACATCCTCTGGGCGCGGCGCTTTGCACGCGGTTGGCGGGTTTTGGGGCGACAGTGGTGGCGATTGGCGTGGACGATTTGGCGCTGCGTGCGCTGGCAAGCCGCCATCCCAGCAAGATCGAGCCATTGGCCATGCATTCTGGTTGGCGCGATATTTTACGTCTGCTCAAAGAGGCGTGGGAAAGTCAGCCCATCCATATCTATATAGATGTCTTGCCCTTGATGGAGGCGGCAGTCGACACCGAGAATTCCGATGCCTTTGCGCGGAGCACCGGCTTAACGGCGGCCCTAAAGGAGGGAATGCTCGCTGGTCGGACCCTTGGTGTCATGGCTGTCCCGAAGCCCCAAGATCGTAGTCTCCGCACAGGATACGAAGCGCTATTGCAACGATTTTCCAATGAAAACAAACCGGTTCGTATGTTAGGCGTTGGGTTGCCGCAGGGCAACCAAGACTGGTCAAGCCAAAGGCTTGTTTCGGCCACAGACACCATTTTGATGCTGTGTCATCCGGTGTCGCGTGGCGTCAAATCCGGGATGGTGATCGACTGGGCGCTTGAGCTGCGTTAAGCATAAGCGCGAACAATGACAGGGCAGAGCATGGCGGTTTCCTCAGGTACGGGTCTTGACCCGGTGGTGGCATTGGCGCTGGTTGGCGTTTTAGGGGTTGGAAGCCAATGGCTTGCGTGGCGTCTACGCCTTCCGGCGATTGTCTTGATGCTTGCTGCAGGCTTGGCGGTTGGCCCGGGTCTGGGTGTTTTGAACCCGGCGGAACAATTTGGCGATATGTTGCAACCCATGGTCGCCATTGCCGTGGCGATTATCCTGTTCGAAGGCGGCATAGTCTTGAACCTTCATAGCCTCTCGGATGCTGCCAAAGGTGTGCGCCGATTGGTCATCGTTGGCGCGCCGCTTGGGTGGTTGGCCTCCACGTTGGTGCTGCATTACGTCGCCGGTTTGGGCTGGGCCTCCTCGGCGGTGTTTGGCGGTATCATGATCGTCACGGGTCCTACCGTGATTGCGCCGTTGCTACGCCAAGCGCGATTGCAAAAACGCCCCGCCGCCTTGTTGCAATGGGAGGCGATCGTAAATGATCCGGTCGGCGCTTTGGCGGCTGTTCTCGCCTTTGAGGTTGTGGTTGTCTTAAATTCCGCCGAGAGCGCTGGACATGCAGCGCAGCAGTTGGTTTTAGGGATCGGATTTGCCAGCATTCTCGGCGTTTTGGGCGGCTGGGGGATAGCCAAGTCTTTCCGGCGCGGCTGGGTGCCGGAGTACATGAAGATCCCGGTGCTCTTTGTTGTTCTTATTGCCGTTTTTGCAGCCTCAGACGCTGTGCTACACGAAAGCGGATTGCTCGCGGTGACCATTATGGGCCTTTGGATCGCCAATTCGGACCTGCCAAGCTACGTTGAGCTGCGCCGTTTTAAGGAACACGCAACCGTCCTGTTGGTCTCGGGCGTTTTCATCCTTTTGTCGGCGAATATGAGCGCGGCAACATTGGCGGCGCTGGATTGGCGCGCGGCCTTGTTCGTCTTGGCGGTGATCTTTATCGCCCGCCTCTTGCCGGTTTTGGCCGCTTTGGCCTTTACCAATGTGCCATGGAAAGAGCGGCTTTTGGTGGCGATGACCGGCCCACGCGGCGTGGTTTTGGTGGCCGTCGCCGGGTTATTCGGTGAACGATTGGCGGAACTCGGTATTGTCGACGGCGCACGGATTGCACCACTGGCGTTTGCCTTGGTTTTGGCGACCGTGGTTCTGCATGGCTTTACCCTCACTCCTGTGGCGCGGGCCTTGGGCCTAACGGCGGGCACGACGCCGGGGGTCTTGATCTTGGGAGGATCGCGTTGGTCGGTTGCCTTGGCACAGGCCCTCGAAAAGCTCGACCTTCAGGTCTTGTTGGCCGATCCCAACCACGCCCATTTGCGCAGCGCCCGCGAGGCGGGGGTGCCGGTTTACTATGGAGATATCCTATCTGAGGCTGCCGAAGATCGGTTGGATTTGGTCGCTTTTGATACATTGATCAGCGCCACAGATAACGATGCCTACAACACGCTTGTGGCCACCGACCTTGCCCCAGAATTTGGCCGTTCTAACGTTTTCCAGCTGCGCCGTGTCCGGGAAACCAGTTCCCGACATGCGCTGCCGGTAACCTTGGGCGGGCGCGCCATTTGCGGTGATGAGACCTTCTTTGAACTCAACGCCAAAATGGCCGAAGGCTGGGTGTTCCGCTCCACCAATCTAACCGAAGAATTCAGCGCCGATGATTGGCGGGCCGAACATCCCGACGCGATCCCGGTGGCGGTTCTTGGCAAGGGCGGTGGCCTGCGCCTGCTTGGTCCCAAAGAGACCTTGCGTGATGTCACTGGGGCGCAAGTGCTGGCATTTGGTCCGCCACGACCGGATTTAGCAAACGGTCAGGCCTGACACCCAAAACCAGCCATTTGACCCCGCCGCCAGTCATGATAGAGCAGCCCCAAGTTTCGGAGCCGATAGATGAACCTCTTTACAGATATTCGCGAGCTGGTGCTCGCTTCGATCAATGCGATGCAAGCCGAGGGCGCGCTTCCTGCGGACCTCAACCTCGCCCCGGTGACGGTTGAGCCACCTCGCGATGCGGCCCATGGTGACATGGCGACCAATGCCGCGATGGTGTTGGCCAAACCCGCCAAACAAAAGCCGCGCGACATTGCCGAGGCTTTGGCCGCGAAACTGGTCGAAGATGACCGGATCGCCAGTGCGGATGTGGCCGGGCCGGGCTTTTTGAACCTGCGTCTTGCGACGTCGATCTGGCAGGGGGTTCCAAAGGCAATCTTGACCTCGGGCACGGATTTTGGCCGCTCATCCATGGGCCACGGTAAAAAGGTTAACGTCGAATACGTCTCGGCCAACCCAACCGGTCCGATGCATGTCGGCCACGCCCGCGGCGCGATTGTTGGCGATGCCATGGCGTCTTTGCTGGATTTTGCCGGCTATGACGTGACCCGCGAATACTACATCAACGATGGCGGTGCGCAGGTCGATGTTTTGGCGCGCTCGGTTTACCTCCGCTACCTTGAGGCCCACGGCCAAGAGGTTGAATTCGTAGACGGAACCTATCCGGGTGATTATCTCGTTCCGGTTGGTCAGGCGCTCAAAGACAAGGTGGGCGATGCCTATTTGAACCAACCCGAAGATGTCTGGTTGGCGGATGTACGTGTCTATGCAACCGATGCGATGATGGAGTTGATCCGCGCCGATCTCAAAGCGTTGGGCGTCGAGATGGATCATTTCTTTTCTGAAAAAGCGCTTTATGGCACCGGCAAGATTGAAGCTGCCATCGATAGTTTGCGCGACAAGGATCTGATTTATCGCGGTGTTTTGGAGCCACCAAAGGGCAAAAAGCCCGAAGATTGGGAACCGCGCGAACAGACATTGTTCAAATCGACTGAGCATGGCGACGATGTTGACCGTCCGATCCAGAAATCGGATGGGGCTTGGACCTATTTCGCGCCTGATATCGCCTATCACTACGACAAGGTTGAGCGTGGCTTTGACCTGCTGATCGACATCTTTGGGGCCGATCATGGGGGCTATGTCAAACGGATGAAGGCGGCGGTTTCGGCGCTGTCCGGCGGTACGGTTCCGCTCGATATCAAGCTGATCCAATTGGTGAAGCTTTTCAAAAATGGTGAACCGTTCAAAATGTCGAAGCGGGCAGGGACCTTTATCACCCTGCGTGATCTGGTCGAAATGGTCGGGGCTGATGTGGCACGCTTCCATATGCTGACCCGCAAATCGGATGCGGCGCTGGACTTTGATTTCGACAAAGTGGTCGAGCAAAGCAGCGAGAACCCCGTGTTTTACGTGCAATACGCCCATTCGCGCATTTGCTCTGTGCTGCGCAACGCCGCCGAACAGGGTGTCGCAACGGATGACGCGACATTGGCTGCGGTCGATCAAACCAACCTGCATCCGGCTGAAATTGCCTTGATTGCAAAGCTTGCGGATTGGCCGCGTCAGGTCGAAATTGCTGCGCGTGTCCACGAACCGCACCGCATCGCGACGTACCTCCAAGAGTTGGCCTCGGATCTGCATGGGCACTACAATCGCGGCAACAAAGAAACCGAACTGCGCTTTTTGCAGGATGACTCCAATGTCACACTGACCAAAATTGCGCTGGCGCGGGCCGTGGCAGTTGTTATTTCCGCCGGTCTTGGTATCTTGGGCGTAACCCCGGCAACAGAAATGCGCTAAAAGACGCACTCGTCGGGTCACACAGGCCGCGTGTTTTGAACCGCAAAACACGCAAATCAACACGACAGCAGACCACCGGGGCGACAATGTATCGCCTTGGGAAGACGAGGCAAAATGGCAGATTACACCTATGATGGGGGCGGTTATGCGGCCCCCGCTTCTGGCAAAGTTGCAAACCTAGCGACATGGATGGGCGCAGCAGCGTCGATCGCGCTGATCGTTGGAGTTGGCGTTTGGGGTTACCGCGTGATGGCGCGTGATGTTAGCGGTGTGCCGATCGTGCAAGCCATGGCAGGCCCAATGCGTGTCGCCCCGGAAGACCCGGGTGGCACAATGGCCGATCATCAGGGGCTTGCCGTGAACAATGTCGCCGGGCAGGGGGCCGCCGAAGGTCCTGCGGACCGTCTGGTTTTGGCACCTGTTCCCGCTGGTTTGGCGTCTGAGGATGTGGCCACTGGTGCCTTGGTTGTTGAGACTGATCCAAGCCCGATGCCAATGGAGGCTTCCCTGGCGCGCGAGGCTGAAATCATGGAAATTGAACCTGCCCCGGCCTTGGCGCAACCGGCTGAGGATATTGATCCCATCCAAGCGCTGGCCAATCAATTGGCCGCCCAAGCCGCGCCACTGAGTGCTTTGGCACCGGGTGAAGCTGCTCCGATTGTCGCCTCGGTCACAGAGCCGGCACCCTCGACCGTCGAACAGGAACTGGCCGCAGCAGTCAAAAAAGAATTGCCGCCGGGTTTGGAACGCTCCTTGCGTCCGCGCCTGCGCCCTGCTGGTTTGAAAACGGCTGCTCTGAGGGGGGCTGTCGCAACGGATGCCGCCCCGGCGGCGGCGTCTGCAACCAATGGAAGCACACGCGAACTAGAGGCGGCGGCACTGCCGGCAGGCACACGTCTTGTACAGGTTGGGATTTTCAATTCACCCGATGGGGCCCGCAAGGAATGGTCGCGTCTTGATGGGCGTTTTGGCGATTACCTGGCGGGAAAAGACCGAGTGATCGAAAAGGCCAAACGCGGCGGGCGCGAATTCTATCGCCTGCGCGTGCATGGCTTTGCTGATCTGTCGGATTCTCGCCGGTTCTGCGCCGCCTTTATGGCCCAAAACGTGGATTGCATCCCGGTTGTGACTAAATGAACCGGTGCGGCGCGGCCATCTTTGGTTGCGAAGGTCTAAGCCTATCATCAGAGGAAAAGCGTTTCTTCACAGAGGCTTCTCCTTTGGGCTTCATCCTGTTTGCCCGCAATATCGACACCTCGGATCAAGTTCGGGCCCTGACGTCTGACATTCGGGACAGTGTCGGATGGAATGCCCCGATTTTCATTGATCAAGAAGGCGGTCGTGTGCAACGGCTTCGTGCGCCTTTGGCAACCGAATGGCTTCCTCCGCTTGATGACGTGGCGCGGTTTGGCGCGCATGCTGCACAGGCCATGCGCCTGCGCTATCATATCATCGGTCGCGAACTACGCGCCCATGGTATCGACGGCAACTGCGCCCCGATGCTCGACGTTGCGCGGACGGGAACTCACAAGTTTTTACGCAATCGGTGCTATGGCTCTGATGTGCAAACGGTCATTGAGATCGGTCGGGCCGTCACCCAAGGACACCAAGACGCCGGCGTTTTCCCGGTGATGAAGCACATCCCCGGTCACGGGCTGGCGCAGCTTGATAGCCACCTTGATCTGCCTCGAATTGACCTAGATCGTGCAAAATTGGACGTCGTTGACTTTGCCGCCTTCACGCCCTTTGCCGATCTGCCCTTTGGCATGACCGCCCATTTGGTGTTCGAACAGATTGATCCGCAACCCGCGACCGTATCCACGAAAATGATCAATTTGATCCGCCGTGATATGGGATTTGACGGCTTTCTGATGACGGATGATATTTCGATGGAGGCCCTGTCGGGCAGCGTTGCCGAACGCAGCGCCGCGTCGATTGCGGCGGGTTGCGACGCGGTTTTACACTGCAATGGCAAGCTTGCCGAGATGGTCGCAATTATGGATCGGGTCGGACAGATGACCGACACAGCCCAAACTCGCGCCGAGGCGGCGCTTGCGACACGTCAAGCCCCCGTAGATGTTGACATCGCGGCGCTGCACGCTGACTTTGAGGCGTTGATCCCTTAACGCCACGCATCGCCGGGTTCCAGAACGCAGATGACAGAAACCGACTCGCCAGAGCTTCCGCTCACCGTTGATGACCGCCTCGCCGCCGAGGCGTTTGTCATAGATGTTGAGGGCTATGAGGGGCCGTTGGACATGTTGTTGTCGATGGCGCGTACCCAAAAGGTCGACCTTCGCAAGATTTCCATTCTCGATCTGTCGCGGCAATACTTGGCTTTTGTCGAAGAGGCCAAGGCCTTGCGGCTTGAATTGGCGGCGGATTATTTGGTGATGGCGGCGTGGTTGGCCTTCTTGAAATCACGCTTGCTACTGCCGCCTGATCCGACCGAAGAGGGGCCATCGGGTGAGGATTTGGCCGCGCATTTGGCTTTTCAATTGGAACGTTTGCAAGCCATGCGCGATTGCGCCGCCAAGTTGATGGCGCGCGATCAAAAGGGGCGTGATTTCTTTGTACGCGGCATTCCCGAACACATGGAGCGGGTGCGCAAAGTCAAATACACTGCAACGCTGATCGACCTGATGCAGGGCTATGCCCGAATCCGAACCAAGGATGAATTCCGACCCTTTGTCATGGATCGCGAGAAGGTGTTTACCATGGAAATGGCATTGGACCGGATGCGAGGCATGATCGGGTTCTCGGGTCAGTGGACAGATATTTTGTCTTACTTGCCAGAAGGTTGGGATGATGATCCGGTTAAATGGCGCTCGGCCACCGCCGCGACCTTTGCCGCCTCTCTTGAACTTGTCAAAGAGGGCAAGGCCGAGATACAGCAATCGGAAACCTTTGCCCCCATTCAACTACGCCGCAGGGAGACCCCGCGTGAGTGACACCGTGCCTGAGCCTGCAACGGACAGCCTTTTTGACGCCCCGCCGATGGGCGAACAAGAGCGCATGGTCGAAGCCATACTTTTCGCCAGCGCCGATCCCGTGTCGGTCAAAGAGCTGAATGACCGGATGCCCCATGGCTGCGATGCGGCTGAGGCGCTTGTTCATCTGCGCAAACGTTATGAGGGTAGGGGGGTGCATGTGGTCAAGGTTGGTGACGCTTGGGCGCTGCGCACGGCCGCTGATCTTGGTTTCTTGATGCAACGCGAAACGGTTGAGACGCGCAAACTCAGCCGCGCCGCCATCGAAACCTTGGCGATTATTTCCTATCATCAACCGGTAACCCGCGCCGAGATCGAAGAAATTCGCGGTGTTGGGGTGTCGCGTGGCACAATTGATCAACTGTTGGAAATGGAATGGATTCGGTTTGGTCGTCGCCGTATGACACCGGGGCGTCCGGTGACATTTGTCGTGACACAAGAGTTCCTTGATCACTTTGGCCTTGAAAGTGCGCGCGACCTTCCCGGTTTGGCGGAACTGCGCGCCGCTGGCCTTTTGGAAAGCCGCCCGCTCTCTTCCGGTATGCCACAAATGGGTGACGGCGATATTGATGCCGAAGAAGAGACTGACGAAGGTCAAAGCGAGCTGTTTGAGGATTAAGTCCGACGGCCAATCTTGGTGCAGGTCTTGATAAACTCCTACAAATTTCTTCTATATATGGTATATTGGCGAAAAGCGTGGAGGGTATCCGAGCATGAATGCCAACCAGATTGTAAACATGGTGACGCGCATGTTTGTGCGCAAGGCGGTTAAAACCGGCGTGGATGCGGGTTTTAAACAAGTGGAAAAGATGCGCAAACCGGCCGCTATGCCAGAGGCAGCGCATTCTGAGCACGACATGGTGTCAGAGGTAAGCGGCGAAGAGGGTCCTAGCCGCGAGGACATCCGCAAGGCGCGCCGGGAACGGCAAGCGATCCGCGAAAAACGCCGTGCGCGCCGGGCCCGCAAGGAACAGAACCAGTCAGAGGCCTAGGGTTACGCCTTGAAATGTTTGGAAAGTTTCAGGCCTTGCCCCTGATAGTTCGAGGCAATGCCTGCGCCATAAAGTGTCTCAGGCACCTCTGACATCCGTTCATAGACCAACCGCCCAACAGTTTGCCCATGTTCCAAAACGAAGGGTGCTTCGTGGCAACGTACTTCGAGTACGCCACGCGCACCAGTTCCGCCGGCCGCAGCATGCCCAAATCCGGGATCAAAGAAGCCAGCGTAGTGCACGCGGAATTCCCCAACCATTGCCAAATAGGGGGCCATTTCCGCCGCATAACCGGGCGGAATATGGACGGCTTCGCGGCTTACCAATATGTAAAAAGCACCGGGATCAAGGACGAGCTGGCGACCATCGGTGCGCAATTCATCCCAAAAATCCTTGGGGTCATATTCGCCAATGCGATCAAGGTCGATGACGCCGGTATGCGGTTTGGCGCGATAGCCAACGAGGTTGCCATTGCCGGGTTCAAGATCGACGGAAAAACCCAACCCTTCGCTGATTACCGCCGGACCACCGGCAACCAGAACGTCGCTTTTGTGAAGGTCGCTCAACTCTTGATCGCTTAGAACCGATTGGCCTTGGCGAAAACGGATTTGGTTAAGCCGCATTCCGGGCCGAACAAG
This sequence comes from Pelagimonas sp., assembly GCF_058892305.1. NCBI lineage: Bacteria > Pseudomonadati > Pseudomonadota > Alphaproteobacteria > Rhodobacterales > Roseobacteraceae > Pelagimonas > Pelagimonas sp. The sequence continues at coordinate 68,209 of NZ_JBZXVN010000013.1, read as the reverse complement.
GACGGAGAAAGAGCGCGGGCAAATCTCGGCATAGAGAGGGCCGGTATACCCTGCTGGAATACGGTCAAACTCAACGCCGCCGTCGGTGATAACACGGGTCAAAAGGTCCAACCGGCCGGTAGAGCTTTTGGCATTGGCGATGGCTTGAATGTCGCTGGAGAGTGCCAAGTGTTCCATCAATGGAACCACGTAGACGCAGCCCTTTTCCAGAACCGCACCGTTAGAGAGGTCGATCCGGTGCATTTCAAATTCACCCAACCGGTCAGCAACCTTGCGGTTTTCGCCGGTTAGGAAAGAGGCGCGGACGCGATAGGCAAGGGTTCCCAACCGCAAATCAAGGCTGGCGGGTTGCACCTGTCCTTCGACAAAATCGACCTCCGCAGAGAGCGCCCCGCTGGTGATCAGAGTTTCAATCTGCTGGCTGGCCAAAACACCGGTCATATCGCGCCTCCCGTTGACTTGGCGAGTTGAATAGCAAGCCCAGGTCGAAAGCAACAGGTCTGATTAACGCATTTGGCGCGGTAATCATTGTGTTTAGCTGATCGTGGCTTTGCTGCCGGATTGCGAAATTTCTAGAAGGTTGGTCTTGGCCATGGCGTCGCCAATGCAAAACCGCAGGGTCGCCTCGCCTTCATTGTCGTGATAGCGCAATTGGATATGGTGATTTCCGGGGGCGAGATCGACTTGTTTGGTCAAATGGCCATTGCTCATCGCGTTGTGATTATCCAACAACAGCGTGCCGTTGACCAATACACGCGCTAAATCTCTGGCCTGTAAGGTGAAATCATAAGTACCGCCACGGGGGCTCTGCAACATTCGATCATATTGCGCCGTTACATCCTGATACGGGGTGCCCACATTGGAGGGTGAATTTGGCTTTTGTTCGAACTGAAACTCGGATGTCATACTCGGCCTCGCGCGTGGACGTTATCAAAAAGGCTGAAGACCATAGTTATCCAAAGACGCGCCGCGAAAGCAGCACGATCAGCCCCAAAGCTCAGAAAACCTGAGCTACCCTTGTTGCAAATCATAGGAAATGCTAGGTTAACGTCAACAAAATGTCAGCTAACACACTGTTTCCAAACAGGCGAAATGGTTAACGTGACTGAGTTGTTAGGTTGATTGTGCCTTGGTCAAGAGAGAGGCAAGCTCAATCTCTTCTTCGGCAAGCAACTTGCGGAAGGCATCAAGAGTCACCGGTTTGAAAATGCTGCGACCAACCGAAAGAGAGCGCGCAGAAGCAATCATTTTTGCCGCCAAGAGCGTCACATCACTGCCGCCGGTGATAAAGCGAATACGCAAGGGGCGATCAATATCGACAATATCGTCAATGACCTCAATGCCGTTCATTTCTGGCATGTTAATATCAACCAAAGCGAATGCTGCGCCTTTTTCGGAACGAAGTTTTTCCAGCAGTTTCACGCCATTGCTGCAAATGGTAACGTTCCACCCTTCACGGGTGGCCACAGTCGCAAGGTAATCTGCGAATTCTTCATTGTCATCAGCAATATAGAGATGGCCCATATAATGCATCGGCAATTTCACTTGCCGCCTTTTGCTTTCAATTCCATCACTTTATGACAAGACGATACAGTGTTTTTCATCGCAATCAAGAATACGATGCAAAACCATTCAAAGTTGAGTGTTATTTGCCCCGTGAAAACTTGGACACCATTTGTCTTGCACAATATCCATCCCCTCAACAGTTTGGTCGGTTTCGACCACGTTGAGGGAGGATTTGGTAGCAAATTGGTCGGGCTAGCAGGACTCGAACCTGCGACCTTCCGTCCCCCAGACGGACGCGCTACCAGGCTGCGCCATAGCCCGACTTGTCGGAGTGTCATACTGGATTTCCAAGCAGGGGCAACCCCTTGTTTGCGAAAATCTGTGCATGACTGCCGTTAGTTTGACTGTTGCCTGGTCTTTATGTCGCGCAAGGCGGCATAGTGAGGGAGCAGGGCCTGCGCCTTCTGTTGAGACAGCGAGTCAATTTGAGAGAGAAGAGACAACAGAGCCGGGCGAGCGTGTATCTCAACGTTCGGGATCGAAGAGTCAGGGGCACCAATCAAAGTTTCTGGCGTGACGTCGGCAAGCCTGTCGACCTCGCCGGTGTCTGCCTCATCGGGCTCCACTGCTGCAACTGGATCAGGGTTGGCCAACTTTGTCGTTGTGTCGTCCTCTGCCGGAACCTCCGGTTCGTCGGCATCCTGTGCCACTGTCTGAGGAGGCGACGCCATCTCCGTGTGGTCAATGTCCTCTTTGCCGTTCTCGTCATCCCCCTCGTCCAAGACAGTCTGCTCGGAGACAACTGGGTCAGTAGGGGGCTGGTCTCCTGTCGGGAGATATTTGTTTACTTCAACGCCCGAATCTATTGGCGCGTCTTGTTCTGGCTCAGATTCCTCAGGCGACTCGGCCTGTTCATCCTCTTGTTGAGGGGCAGGCGGTGTTTCGTCTTCCACACCGTCCTGAATGGCTTCCTCATCCGGTAGGCTGCTTTGCGAATCAACCTCCGTCTCAGGGGCCGGGTCGAATTCGTCCAAAGTGTCGGCGTTTTCAGCCTGCACCTCTAGGTGTTCCTCCGGCTCGGACTGGGGAACCGATGGCTCTGCTTCTGGAGCGTTGGGCGTTTGCACAGCCGTGCCGTCAATGCCAGCTAGGGCATCCGCCGACATAGGGGGTGCGTCTTCCACCTCAGCGACGTCACCCTCCGCTGCCTCTTGAGGCTCGGGTGTCTCAAACATATCGGCTGTTTGAGCGGGGGTCGACGGTTCTGATGCGGCTTCGGTACCAGGAAAGGCCACCACGGAATCGGGGACCTCGACCTCGACATAGGGCGCGTCTTCGATAATGTCCGTCGAAGGCACAACACCGTCCTCATCGACGCTGGTTGCGTTCAATGACGATACGTGGCGCACACCATGTTCGCGAAGCACCTTTTGCACACCTTTGATGGTCATCCCATCTTCGTGCAGCAACTGTTTGATTCCACCCAGTAATTCCATATCGGCGGGGCGGTAGTATCGCCGCCCGCCAGCCCGTTTTACCGGCTTAATCTGGGTGAATTTACTTTCCCAAAAGCGCAACACATGCGCGGGCGTTTCCAACCATTCCGCAACCTCGGAAATGGTGCGAAACGCGTCCCGGGACTTCGCCATAAGTCAGGCCTCAGTTCTTGTTACCAGCTGCCACGCGGTCTTTCATCAAATGAGAGGGACGGAACGTCAAAACACGGCGCGGCTGGATCGGCACTTCTTCCCCGGTCTTTGGGTTACGACCAACGCGGGCCGCTTTGTCGCGCACGGAAAAGGTTCCAAAAGAGGAAATCTTTACCTGCTCACCTTCGACAAGCGAATCCGACATGTGTTGAAGCACTGCTTCGACAAGATCGGCGCTTTCATTGCGTGACAGACCAACTTCGCGAAAGACAGCTTCGCTAAGATCCATACGTGTCAGGGTCGTTTCGCCCATGTTCATCCCTCCCGGTTTTCACAGGAGATTAGGCGAGGCATAAAAGCCAAGTCAATATCAATAGGTTGAAAGCAGTGCTTTATCAGGCACGTAAAGCGTCACCAGCGTAAAACAACGGCCCCCCAGGCCAATCCGCCGCCAATCGCTTCGGTCACAATGAGGTCGCCGGGCTTGATCTGACCGCGTTCTTTGCCAACCGAGAGCGCCAAGGGAATCGATGCCGCCGAGGTATTGCCGTGGTCCTGCACCGTTACAACAACCTTGTCCCGGCTTAGACCAAGCTTTTTGGCGGTGCCGTTGATGATGCGAATATTGGCCTGATGGGGGACAATCCAATCTATTTCATCCGCTGTCATGCCGATCTTGTCCATCGCGGCATTGGCCGTCGAAGCCAGCTTTTCCACCGCGTGGCGGAAGACTTCTTTGCCCTGCATGCGCAAATGACCGGTGCTATGGGTGCTGACACCGCCGTCGACATAAAGAATGTCTTTGTAGCGCCCGTCAGAGTTTAGATCGGTCGACAGGATGCCGCGGTCAGCGTTGGACCCTTGGCCGTCTTGTGCCTCAAGCACCAAAGCACCGGCCCCGTCACCAAATAGCACACACGTGCCGCGATCGGTCCAATCCATCAGACGTGAAAAGGTTTCCGCGCCGATGACCAAAACTCGTTTGGCCTGACCCGAGACAATTAAAGCGTTGGCATTGGCCAAAGCATAGGCAAACCCGGCGCAAACGGCTTGGACGTCAAAAGCAAAGCCGCGTGTCATACCAAGGCTGGTCTGAATCATCGTTGCCGCCGACGGAAAGGTTAAATCAGCGGTGGAAGTGGCAAGAATGATGGCGTCGATGTCGTTGGCCGCCAGCCCGGCATCATCCAACGCCGCCTGTGCGGCGCGGGTGCCAAGATCGGATGTGGTTTGACCTTCGGCGGCAAAATGGCGCCGTTCAATGCCAGATCGGCTTTTGATCCATTCGTCCGTTGTGTCGAGTGTTTTCTCAAACTCCGCATTTTCTACAATGCGGTCCGGCAGGTAATGCCCAACCCCGATCACGGTGGCGCGAATTGTCATGTCTTGCTCTTGTCCTCTGCGTCGCGGTCGTCTGCCGCCGCGTCATTTTGGGCGAGCTCGGCAGCAGACGCAACCCGTGCCGCCAACCTGTCGCCAAAACCGGCTTGTGCCAGCTCAAAGGCCAGTTTTACCGCCGCGGACACACCAGTGGCATCGGCCGACCCATGGGATTTCACCACAGTGCCGTTTAGGCCCAAAAACACTCCACCGTTGACGCGTCGCGGATCAATTTTTTTCTGGAACCGTTTCAAAGCGGGGAGGGCGATGAGACCAGCCAATCGGGACAGCGGCGAATGTGAAAAGGAGTTTTTGAGGTTGTCACCAATCAGCTTGGCGGTGCCTTCGCCGGTTTTCAGGGCGATATTTCCGGTAAATCCATCGGTGACAATCACGTCACAGCGCTCACCTGGAATGTCCCCGCCTTCGACATAGCCGACAAATTCAAACTGGGCGCGATCTGCGTTGGCCGCGATCAGGTTGAAGGCTTCTTTGAGCTCAGGAAACCCTTTGTTTTCTTCGGTGCCGACGTTCAAAAGCCCAACGCGTGGGCGTTCTAGATCGAGACCGTTGCGCGCATAAGACGTGCCCATCAGCGCATATTGCAGCAAATCCTGAGCATCGGCGCGGATATCGGCCCCCACGTCCAACATTACGTTAAACCCGGATGGATTGCGCGACGGCCAAAGTATCGCGATAGCGGGGCGATTGATGCCGGGCAACTTGCGCAGTCGGATCATCGACAGTGCCATCAACGCACCGGTGTTGCCACAGCTGACGGCAACAGTCGCCTCTTTCTGTTTGACGGCCTCCAGGGCGGACCACATCGAGGTGCCTTTGCCATTGCGCATCACTTGGCTTGGCTTGTCGGTCATTTTCACGACGCCTTCGGCATCACGAATGACGCAGCGACCATCAAGGTCGCGCTTTTTCTTGACCAGTTTTTGGAGCTCTTGCTCAGGTCCGTGCAGGATGAAATCCAGCGTCGGGTTCTTTTGCGCAGATTGTGCAATGCCGGCGACAACTGCCGCCGGCCCACGGTCGCCGCCCATGGCGTCAACCGAAATAACGATCCGGTCCGAGCCAGCCCCGTTTTGCAAAACGCTATGATCCTTCAGAGAGGTCATACAGGGTGGCCTGACAGGTTGTTTATGCTGCGTCTTCGTCCAGTTCGACTTCGTCGGCCTGGGCAATCACTTCGCGCTCAGCGTAGTGGCCGCAAGAGGGGCAAACGTGGTGTGGGCGCTTAAGCTCACCACAGTTGTCGCATTCGTTAGGGTTTGCAGCAACCAGCGCATCATGCGCACGGCGGTTGTTGCGACGCGATTTGGATACTTTGTTCTGCTGGACAGCCATGTCTCAACCTTCTTTACCGTAAGAGGGGAGGCTGTGGCCTGCCCTGATTATCCCGATGTGTTCGGCCTCATAGCGCTAAGCGTAGGGCAGACACAAGCGTTGTGTTCTCATGAAGGCGCGAAAATACGCAGAACGCCTGAAAGAGCAAGATGATTCTCAGCTTTCACTGTCATCTTTCTGTAATTTATCGCGCAATGAGGCCAATCCAGCAAAGGGACGCATCTCTTCGTCCTGTATTGGGGTCACGCCATCGGCGGAAAACTGCGCGTTTGCGACCTCGGCCCCGTCTTTGCGAGGGTAGGCCGGCATCGCCAGCGAAAGCGCCTCGGCGAGAATCGCGTCGAGGTCGATGGTTTCACCCAATTCCTCGATATCATCTTCGTCGGTCATTTCGGTTTCGGTGCCCGGTTCTGGAGTGTTCAGTTTATGGGCGGGAACGAAACGGCGCGTGACCTCTGTGTCGATTCGCGTTGTCACCGGCTCAAGCGTCACAATGCAGGATTGGACAACCGTGGCCCCAAGGTCGGCCTTAAGTTGCCAAGCATTGCGACCGTGTGGCGTGATTTCGCCCACAAAGCGCAGCTTTCGCAAAGACAGAGCATTCAAATCCTCAGCCAAAGCGCTGCGTTCGTCGGCATTTGGCTCCAACAAAAACGGGGTGGAGCCTGTCTGCCGGAGGTCAGAAACAGGTATTTGTGGGGCTGTTGGGTGCTTTGGCGGCATCTGGTCGGGTTTTCCTGTGCTTGAATGACGGGCATTCCTTATGTAAGCGGAATAGGAGGCGTAGCAGGCCAAAGCAAGGGGGCGGAATGCACGGGACGAAGAGAACAGCGAAACTCGCGATCGCAGGGTTGGTGCTTTTGGCGCTTGCATCATGCACCTCGCGGTATCGGTCCCATGGCTATATGCCTCCCGAAGAAGACCTTCAGCAAATCGTGCCGGGGATCGACACGCGCGCGTCTGTTGAGGATGTCATTGGGGTGCCCACAGCGTCGGGGGTTCTTCGCGACAGCGGCTATTATTACATTGAATCCGAAGTGCGCCACTTTGCCTGGAAACGCCCAGAGGTGGTCACCCGTGAGGTTCTTGCCATCACGTTTGATGAGGCGGGGGTGGTTGATAACCTCGTCACCTATGGCCTTGAAGACGGGCAGGTTGTGCCGTTGAACCGGCGTGTGACGCAATCGGGCGACGGTGACATCGGCTTTATTCGCAAATTGTTTGGCAATATTGGTGGCCTAAGCACCGATCAGCTCTTTGGCGGCTAATCGCGCGTGTTCGGTTGTTCGATAGCAGAAGTGGTTGAGAGGCGATAAGCCCCGGCGCTACTTTCCTGCGACCATAGGGGTGTCGATCAAAGGCTAAGGCGAGGCGGTGCGGAAGATGATCAATTTGATCAAAGGACGGTATTTAGCGCGCCAAGCCGCAACAGCAGCCGATATAGACAGGGTTCAGCGGTTGCGAGGATTGGCCTTTGCCCGTCCGGGTGCTTTTGATGCCGATCACTTTGATGCGCTGTGTGATCACGTTTTGATTGAAGAGCGGGAAACCGGTGCGCTTGTCTGTTGCTTTCGCTTTTTGTCCTTGCGTGACGGACGTGACATTGGACAAAGCTATGCCGCCCAGTTTTACGGGCTGGCGCAACTAAAAGAGTTTGACGGTCGTCTGGTTGAGATGGGTCGGTTCTGCGTCCACCCGGATCATGGCGACCCTGATATTTTGCGCGTCGCTTGGGGGGCGATGACGACCTATGTCGATGCCACCGGGGTTGAACTGTTATTTGGCTGTGTGTCTTTTCCTGGCACAGACCCAGCGGCCTATGTCGATGCCTTTGCTCTTTTGAATGACCGCCACATTGCCCCCCGGCACCTGAACCCGCAAATCAAATCGCCAAAGAGTGTGACTTTAGCTCAGGAAAATTCGGTCAAACCGGATGCGAAACGCGCGATCCACCAAATGCCAGCACTGTTGCGGACCTACCTTTTAATGGGGGGCTGGGTGAGTGATCATGCGGTTGTTGACCAGGAGATGAACACGCTCCACGTCTTTACTGGGGTGGAAATAGCGACAATCCCGGAAGCGCGAAAAAGGCTCTTGCGCGCGGTTGCCGCGTCGCACTGAAAACGCGTGCACGCGTTTTGCAAATTCCATGCATGGAATTTGGGTGCGCCAAGCCTTGACCTTAGGCGCGCCATTGCCTAGCGCTCTGACATGGCTGTATCTCCTCTTCTGCAACTCTCCGGTGTTTCCCTGACCTTTGGCGGCGAACCGGTTTTCGATGATCTTTCCCTCAATGTACAACCGGGGGACCGTGTGGCGCTTGTCGGGCGCAACGGGTCAGGAAAATCCACTCTTTTAAAGGTGATGGCAGGCCTTGTTGAACCGGATCGCGGTGACCGCGTTGTGCCTTTGGGCACCTCGGTTGGCTATATGGAGCAAGATCCGGATATCTCTGGGTTCACCACATTGGGTGAATTTGCTTCTGCCAAGCTCGACCCATCTGAGATGTACAAAGTTGAGCGCGCCGGTGAGGGTTTGAAATTTGATCCGGATCGTTTGGTTGAAACCGCGTCGGGCGGGGAACGTCGCCGCGCGGCCTTGGCCCGCTTGATGGCCGAAGAACCCGATTTGATGCTCTTGGACGAGCCGACCAACCATTTGGACATTGAGGCGATTGGCTGGCTTGAGGATGAGTTGAAATCCACCCGCCGGGCCTTTGTTCTGATCTCGCACGATCGGCGTTTCTTGACGGAACTCACGCGTGCGACCCTTTGGATTGACCGTGGTCAAGTCAGGCGTCAGGAAAAGGGATTTGCCGCCTTTGAGGCGTGGCGCGATAAGGCCTGGGATGACGAGGACATGCAGCGCCACAAGCTGGATCGCAAGATCAAGGCCGAGGCGCGTTGGGCGGTCGAAGGCATCTCGGCCCGACGCAAGCGAAATCAGGGCCGCGTGCGGGCCTTACAAGACCTACGCAAGGAACGCTCGGGTCAGATTCGGCGACAGGGGCAGGCGGCTATGGCGCTATCGGCGGGGCCCAAATCCGGCAAAAAGGTTATTGATGCCAAAGGTATAACGCACGCATTTGGCGACAAGCAAATTGTGCGCAATCTTGATTTGACCATTCAACGTGGCGACCGGATTGCCTTTGTCGGGCCTAATGGCGTCGGCAAAACGACTTTGATCAATATTCTGATGGGCGAGCTGACCCCGGATGATGGGACTGTCAAACTTGGCACAAACCTGATCCCAGCGGTCTTTGATCAGGCGCGTGCGCAATTGGATGGCGACGTTTCGCTTTGGGATAGTCTGGCTGGCGACAAGGAAATCGGTGTGTCCGGCAAGGCCGATCAAGTCATGGTCCGCGGCGAACCGCGCCATGTGGTTGGTTATCTCAAGGACTTTTTGTTTGATGAACGTCAGGTCCGCGCGCCGGTTCGATCCTTGTCCGGGGGCGAAAAGGCGCGGTTGCTTTTGGCCAAACTGATGGCGCGTGAAAGCAACATACTAGTGCTCGATGAACCGACCAATGACCTTGATGTCGAGACGTTGGATTTATTGCAAGAGCTGCTGGATGACTATGACGGTACAGTGCTTCTGATTAGCCACGACCGAGACTTTCTGGATCGAGTCGCAACAACCACCGTGGCGATGGAGGGGCGCGGGCAGGCGGTTGTTTATGCAGGCGGGTGGAGCGACTACCAGCGTCAAAAACACCCCACTCCTGAGGCCGCCAGCAAGGCGGGTGACAAGCCAAAGGCCAAGAAGGACATCACCAAGTCCTCGGAACCCGTTGATAAACCACAAGGGTTGTCCTTTACCGACAAGCATCGTTTGGAGGCGTTACCGGGTGAAATGGAGCGTTTGGAGGCCGAGATCGGCAAGCTTGAAGAGTTCATGGCCGACCCGGATTTGTTCCACAAAGAGCCGTTGAAATTCAAAAAGGCCACGGAGGCTTTGGTTGAACGCCAAACTGCCTTGGCGTCGGCCGAAGAGGAGTGGCTTGAGCTTGAAGAGAAGGCCGAAGCGGGGCAATAGTTCCGTTTCGACTTTAAAATTGCCCAATAAGCAATTGGAAAAGAATGCACAATCTCTTTGAGGATCGGCGAAAGCACAGGCCGGGGATTTTGGAGCGGGTAACGAGAATCGAACTCGTAACTAAAGCTTGGGAAGCTGCCGTGATACCTTTTCACCATACCCGCTCGCTCAGACCTGTGTGCTAGGCGATTTGGGAAATGTGGTCAATCCCTTGCGCGCCGAAAAATGCAAGCGGATTGGTCGGGGATCGTCCCGCCCTAAGGCGGGTTCGATCAAATGATTAGCGATCAGGTTACCCCCGACGTCTACGCCGTTTACGCCCCCCCGGTTCATCGCCACCACCGGTGTTAAAGCTGACCTGAGGCAGGGTGACTTGGGTCGAAAGCTCGGGAAAGGGATCGGTGGCATGTGGGATGGCGTTGGCGGCCACGAAATGTTCTTGAAACTTTGGTTCAATCGCGGTTTCGACCTTGGTGATCTCGCGGACCAACCCTTCGACCTCGCGGCGCGCAGCAAGGTTACAGAGGGCAATCCGCGCCCCTGTTCCCGCGGCATTGCCAGCTGATTGCACTTTGTCCAAAGGCACATCCGGGATCATGCCAAGCACCATGGCGTGCAGAGGCGAGATATGTGCGCCAAATGCTCCGGCCAATACGACGCGATCCACCTTGTCGGTTTCACGCACATCCATCAACAAACGCGCCCCGGCATAGAGTGCCGATTTTGCCAATTGGATCGCGCGGATGTCCCCTTGGGTGACAGTGATGCGTGGCCCACCATCGGGGGTTCCATCATGGATCAGATAGGCATGGGTGCGCCCCTCGGGTTCACTGCGTGTGGTTCCGGTTTGCTCGGCCGATCCAATCAAGCCGGACGGGTCCAACAAACCGGCAATGCGCATCTCCGCCACGGCCTCGATGATACCTGACCCGCAAATGCCGGTGATACCCGTTTGTGCCGTATAGTCCCAAAATCCGTCTTCATCTGACCACAGCTCGCAGCCAATTACCCGAAAACGCGGTTCTTTTGACACGGGGTCAATGCGGATGGCCTCAATAGCCCCCGGTGCCGCGCGTTGGCCAGAGCTGATCTGCGCGCCTTCAAAGGCGGGGCCAGTGGGGGAGGAACAGGCCAAAACCCGGCTGGTATCACCCAGCAAAATTTCGGCATTGGTGCCTACATCGACGATCAGAACAAGATCCTCGGACTTGCCGGGTTCTTCGCTGAGCGCCACGGCGGCGGCATCCGCGCCTACGTGGCCGGCGATGCAGGGCAGAATATAGATGCGCGCGGCTTGGGGCAGGGCGGCAAGATCCAATTCCGCTGCCGAAAGGCTGATGGCTTCGGAAGTGGCCAGTGCAAAGGGCGCTTGCCCCAATTCCACCGGATCAATGCCCAACAACAGGTGGTGCATGACCGGGTTGCAGACAAATACGGTTTCCAAAATCAAGCTGGTGTCGATCTCGGCCTCTTTGGCGATGTCTTGACTTAGCGCATCAATCGCGTCGCGCACCGCTTGGGTCATTTCCTTGTCGCCGCCGGGGTTCATCATCGCATAGGACACCCGGCTCATCAGGTCTTCGCCAAACCGGATTTGCGGGTTCATGATGCCGGAGGAGGCCACAACCTCGCCCGTTTCCAGATTGGTCAGATGCGCGGCAATGGTGGTCGAGCCAAGATCAATGGCCAAGCCAAACACCCCGGTTTCATGGAGCCCCGGCCAAGCTGCAATGACGCGAGGAATCGCCCCGTTTAGGGCCGTATTTAATGCGACAGTAATCCGCCATTTTCCTTTGCGTAGAACAGTTTGCAGAGTGCCCAACACTGCGAAATCAATTTCGATTCCATCAATGTCCCATTGCGATTTAAGCGCGCGTTCAAGCCGCTCCAAATCGCCGGTAGGTTCGTGCATATCAGGCTCTTCTACTTCGACGAAATAGAGTCGCGTTGCCGGGTCCATTTCGATCACACGGGCGCTGGCGGCTTTGCGCACAACCTGTTTGTGAACCTGACTTTCCGGCGGCACATCAATGACAATGTCCCCCTGAACCGTGGCCTGACAGCCCAACCGCCGCCCCGGTTTCAACCCGCGTTTATCGTCATAACGTTGCTCAACCGCGTTCCATTCCGAAAGGGCCCCGTCCTCAACACTCACCCCATGTTTGGGAAAGTCCCCATAGCTTGGCGTGATCTGACATTTCGAACAAATGCCGCGCCCGCCACAGACCGAATCCAAATCAACGCCGAGTTGACGGGCCGCTGTCAAAACCGGCGTTCCGGTAGGGAAACGGCCGCGTTTGCCAGAGGGGGTGAAAATCACCAAAGGGGTGTCAGTGTCGGAGGTCATTTCATATTTCCTTGATCGCGCGTGCCGCAAAATAGCGTGCGAGACGGAAAGGGAAAGCAGATGCACGACCTTAGCGTGTCTAAAGGCGTCATTGGCACCAACTAATTGGGTTTAGGCGTTCAAAGTGTTGCGAAATACGACATTTGGGTAGGCCTCGCCTTGGATGCAAAAGGTGGTTTCACCGGCCTGATCAAACCCATTGGCAAGGTAAAACCGGATTGCCGGGTGATTTTCGGCATTGGTCGCCAGCCACAAGTCTGGGGTTTGCAATCGCTTAGCCTCATCCAATGCGGCCTGCAAAAGGGCGTGACCTATGCCTCGACCATGATGGCGGGGTTGCACATAGAGTGAGCTGATTTCCACCGACCCACAGCCGGGCACTGGGGCGGGTCGGTTTTGCGACACCCGCACAAACCCATCAAGTCCGACCTTATTTTGCGAGACGACAAGCGTTTCGCTTGGGTCTTGAAGGATGTTGATAAAGTATTGCGCGGTATAGGTTTTCAAAACAAAATCAGCAAAAAATGACGACACCCCCTCGCGCAGATAAGTGTGAACCCATACTTCAATGGACAGCGCCGCCAAGGCCGACGCATCCGTTATCTCTGCCGCGCGCAAAGTCATGTGTCGTCCAACCACCGAAGAATGTCACCCCGGTTGCCGTCCAAATCCGGGGCAGGGCGGCGGGTAGATGGGTCTGGGTTATCGGTCATCTTGATCGGGTTTCCGGCAGCGGCATAGGCGGCCCGACCGCTTTTATCGAGAACATCCACAACCATGTTTCGGGCGAGAATTTGCGGATCTTTGAGTACCTCAGACACGTTTTGAATGGGACCGGTGGGAATGCCCGCTGCCGTAAGCTTGGCGATCCACCCGGCACGCGTGTCACCCAAGGTGATTGCCTCGATCAAACGTTTGAGCAACCGAGCATTTTCGCAACGCGACGGGTTGGTTGCAAATCTCGGATCGTCTGACAAAGGCAACTGCAACGCCACGCAAAGCTTTTCGAACAACCGGTCATTGCCCGCAGCGATCACAAACAACCCATCACTGGCATGAAACGTTTCAAACGGGGTAATCGACGGATGTCGTGCACCAGACGGCCCGGGGGCCTCGCCGTTTACGGATGTCATCGCCACCGCGTGTTCCAACAAAGCCAGCTGACTGTCCAGCATCGACACATCAATTTTGCGGCCCTTTCCGAGCCGATCGCGGTCCAAAAGCGCGGCCAAAACGCCCTGCGCCAAGAACATCCCGGCGACGATATCCCCGATCGAGGCCCCGACGCGCACCGGATCACGGTCCTTTTCGCCAGTGATCGACATCACGCCGCCGCGCGCCTGAACCACCATGTCATAGGCGGGGCGTTTGGCATCGGGTCCAGTATGGCCAAAGCCACTCACCGCCCCGTAAACCAGACGCGGATAGGCGGCATGCAGATCGTCCCAGCCATAGCCCAAGCGCTCCATCACACCGGGACGAAAGTTTTCGACCAAAACATCCGCCCGCGCCACGAGGCGCTCAAAAATCGCCCGGTCATCGGCGTCTTTCAAATCCAAGGCAATAGACTTTTTCCCGTGGTTAATCGTAGCAAAATAGGCCGATTTGCCATCCTTGAACGGGGGGAAAGCGCGGGTGTCATCGCCGGTTCCGGGGTGTTCAACTTTGATCACCTCCGCACCCAGATCGCCCAGTGTCATGGTGCAATAAGGACCCGCCAACACATGGGTTAAATCCAAAATCACATAGCCCGCCAAAGGTGCGCTCATCACGACTCTCCCGTCCTGTTCCCCTGTTTTGAATGCGCCTCACGCCCGCGCCAATCAACCTCCATTTGGCCCGCAGGCAAAACATCGCCACCCCGCGCCCCTCTTTTATCTCGTCAGACAAACTCCGGAGGGAAATTGATCCGCAGGATCCAGAGGGGGCTGGCCCTACAACCCGCCCGCCGCAGGCGATCCCGCCAGATCAATCAACGTCCAAACCGCTTTCCCTCTTTCCACCGGAGCAATCCCATGCAATAGGGACGTGCCAACCGATATCTGCCCAAGGAGTACCCCCATGGAGATTCGCGAGGCCCTGACCTTCGACGATGTTTTGCTTGTTCCCAACGCCTCCAGCGTGCTGCCCAGCACTGCGGATACGCGCACACAAGTGACCCAATCCATTGCCATGAACATCCCTTTGCTTAGCTCTGCGATGGACACCGTGACCGAGGCCCGTATGGCCATTACCATGGCACAAGCCGGTGGCATCGGGGTTATTCACAAGAACCTAAATGCCGAAGAACAATCGCGCGAAGTGCGCCGGGTCAAACGCTTTGAATCCGGCATTGTGTACAACCCGGTGACCCTCACCGTCGATCAAACACTGGCCGAAGCCAAAGCCTTGGTTGAGCGGTATAACTTCACGGGCTTTCCTGTGGTGGACAAAGATGGTCGTGTCATGGGGATTTTGACCAACCGCGACATGCGCTTTGCCCAAAGCGATGATGTGCCCGTACATGCCATGATGACTTCGGAAAATCTGGCAATGTTGCAGGAACCCGCCGATCTCGAAGAGGCCAAAAGCCTGATGCGCGCCCGTCGCATTGAAAAACTGTTGGTTCATGATGCGGACGGCAAATTGACCGGTCTTTTGACGCTGAAGGACACCGAAATGGCGGTGCTCAACCCAACCGCCTGCAAGGATGACCTTGGTCGTTTGCGCGTTGCGGCGGCGTCTTCGGTTGGTGATAGCGGGTTTGCCCGTTCCGAAATGCTAATCGATGCCGGGGTTGATATTGTGGTGATCGACACCGCGCATGGTCATTCCGAAGGGGTTTTGGAGGCGGTTAAACGCGTCAAAGCCAAATATGACGTTCAGGTCATCGCCGGGAACGTCGCCACTGGCGACGCCACCAAGGCGCTGATTGATGCCGGGGCGGATGCGGTCAAGGTTGGTATTGGCCCCGGTTCGATCTGTACGACACGGATGGTTGCCGGTGTTGGTGTGCCTCAGCTAACGGCCATTGATGATTGCGCCTCAGCGGCAGGTGATGTGCCGGTCATCGCCGATGGCGGTATCAAATTCTCGGGTGATTTTGCCAAGGCGATTGCGGCTGGTGCCTCCTGCGCCATGGTGGGCAGCATGATCGCCGGGACCGATGAATCCCCGGGCGAGGTCATCCTCTATCAGGGCCGCTCCTTCAAAGCCTATCGTGGCATGGGCAGCCTTGGTGCCATGGCGCGCGGCTCGGCTGATCGCTATTTCCAAAAAGATGCCGCTAGCGACAAACTGGTGCCCGAAGGGATCGAAGGTCAGGTGCCTTACAAAGGTCCGGCCGGTACGGTAATCCATCAGCTGGTTGGCGGTTTGCGTGCCGCCATGGGCTATACCGGATGCCCAACTGTTGCCTCGATGCGCAAGGATTGCTCTTTTGTGAAAATCACCGGGGCCGGGCTTAAGGAAAGCCATGTCCACGACGTGCAAATCACCCGCGAAAGCCCGAATTACCGGGTCGGTTGACCCCCCGCATTCTAGACACGCGGCGCGCCCCACTGGCGCGCCGTTTTCGTTTAATACAACCCGTCTGTGTTCGACGTCTCGATCATCGTATCAAGGTCGGCGAGACTATCGGCCAAAGCCCCATGGGCCTTTAACATCTCGGCAAGGCTTGGAACATGTGAGGTATCGGGCCAACCTTCCGGATGCCAAGCCCGAGAGCGGATAAACGCCTTGGGGCAATGGCTTAAGACCCGTTCCACCCGGATCAAAATGACCAGATCACATAGGTGTCCGTTTACCGCCAACTCCTCGGACAGTTGCACATCTTGCACGACGGAGGCCTTGCCGCTGATGCGGAGCGTATCTCCGTGTCCCGGAATGATAAACAACAGCCCAACTTCACCCGTCGCTATAATATTTTCGATGGCGTCCATCCGATTGTTGCCGGGACGATCGGGCAAGGCAAGCGTGGTGCGATCCAATACTCTGACAACTGCGCCTGCATCCCCGCGCGGCGTTTGATCCAGCCCCCCATCAGCGCGTTTCGTACTTAGGATCATCAAAGGAGAACTGGCAAGGAAGCGCTCTGTCAAAGGGTCAATATGGTCGATGACCTTGTGATCCATCACAGCAGACGGTCGGTCGACGATCTCACGTAAATGATTGCTTGATTGGATATGAAAATCTACGTTTTGTCCAAAAACCACCATGTCAAACTCCGCAAAAGGCAAGTCTAACACGATTTAGGGATTATTCCGAGAGACCACCTGCCTGCCATTTCTTTTGAAACAATCGCCAATGAAACATTGGGCATTTAACCAGCTCTTCGCCCAAGAACAGGGCAAATACCCAAGTCACCGATAGGTCCCAGTGCAAAATGAACAGCGCGGTCAACGGAATGCGAAAAAGCCATTGGGAGGACAAAAAGATGTTCATCACATAGAGGGTATCGCCACCGGCGCGCAGGGTGTTGCCACATATGGCGTTTGAGCCTTTTGGAAACGGCAGCAGCAAGAGAATAGGTGAAAAACTCCATAGGGCAGAGCGCGTTTCCTCTTGGAGATCGGCATAAATCCAGCCCGAAGCAAAGCACACCCCAAGATAGGTCAGCGAAACAATTCCGCTGGCGGCAAAAGACACCCGCCAAGCTCGGCTTAGGAAAATGTCGAGTTCGCCGGGCGAGGTTCGTCGCCCCAAAAGCTGAGCAACAAGGATACCCGTGGCTTGTGCCCAGGCAATGGCAAAAACACCCGCCACATGAATCCACGGCATGATCACGGTCATGGCCGCAAATGCGTTCACGCTCATCTTGGCAAAGAGGAACGAACAGACCGCGTTGCTGACAGTGACGCTGGAAAAGGTCGCCGCAATCGGGAGGGCAAAGCGAAAATGACGGCGGGTGGCCTCGACAAAACTGCCATTGCGCCACCCAGCTACTTTTAAAAACGCTCCGGTTTTTGCCCAAAAGCGGCCTGCCAAAAAGAGGATGCGCGCCAAAGACCCCGCCGCCGTGCCAAACGCGGCGCCCGTTACACCCATCTCAGGCATCCCATGTAGCCCATGGATGAGCACTAGGCTGACTCCAACGTTGATCGGGATTGCAATAAGTTGGCTATAGAAGGACATTTTGGTTTCGCCGGTGCCATTAAAATGGCTGGTAAAGGCATGACCAAAGGACTCAAACAGCACCACCCATAGAAAGACCATCAAATAGGACCAGGCCTGATCTGCGATCCAAGGGGTATGGGCAAAAGTATGTAAAACAAAGTCTCCAAAGAGCAAAACAAGGGTGATCCCGGCCAGCGCCAAAACCAAGTTGATCATGAGCCCGACATAAAATCCGGTCTTAAGCGGAATGTTCTCTCCTGATCCAAACGCCTGAGCGATGCGGATTTGGCTGGCGCTGGAAAAGGCAAATTGAAAGCCGAGCAAAAGCCCCCCGATTGCACCCGCAAGTCCCATAGCGGCCAGAGCTTCTTCTCCCAAGGGGGCAACCAACAAGGCGTCAATGGCAATCACCCCATGCACCATCACCGCCTTAAGTCCCAATGGCCAGGCGAGTGCAAAAATGTCGGCACGGGACAAGGTAGGGGACATGGGCGGCGCAACGGCCGGTGTGTGGGGCATGGGGACTCGCTGCGTTTGATTTACAAAAAATTACAAATTTTTTTGGTAATGTCCATCTCAAACTTCGCGCATCCAAACGCCGGTTGCGGCACGATACGTTCTTGCTCCGTTCTGAGCGGCATGGTCTAAGAGGCCAAAAGGAGTGGCAGTTGCGCAGATTCTACGAATTCTTTGCAGGGGGCGGCATGGCGCGCGCCGGTCTTGGGACCGGGTGGACGTGTTTGTTGGCCAATGACTTTGATGCAAAGAAAGGGGCGTCTTATGCACGAAACTGGGGTGCAGATCATCTTGTTGTCGATGATATTCGTAACCTTGGGCCGGATGATATGCCGGGTCAGCCTCACCTGATTTGGGGGAGTTTCCCCTGTCAGGATCTGTCATTGGCGGGGATGGGCGGTGGCCTAAAGGGTGCGCGATCGGGCACATTTTGGCCCTTTGTGCATCATATCCAGTCTTTGAGGGATGAAAATCGCGCCCCGGCGGTGATTGCGCTGGAAAATGTCTTGGGTACGCTGACCTCTCACAAGGGCAAGGATTTTACCGCCATCTGCCGGGCGTTGCGCGACTTGGGCTATCGTTTTGGGGCCTTGGTTATGGATGCGGCGCTTTTTGTGCCGCAATCACGTCCGCGGCTCATCATCGTGGCGATGCGCAATGATTTGCCCTTGCCAAAGGGGGTTACGGCCACGGCTCCACAGGAGCCATGGCACAACAAGGCCCTTTGCAACGCTTATCACGCTTTGCCGAAAGCTGTGCAAAAACACTGGCAGTGGTGGGACATGCCACGGCCACCGGAACGGGTTTTGCGATTTGCTGACTTGGTTGAGGATCAGCCGAAGTCAACCAAATGGCACAGCAAATCTGAGACTCGCACACTTTTGTCGATGATGTCTGAGGTCAATCTTGCCAAGGTTGAAACCGCTAAGGCATCGGGTGTGCGTATGGTGGGGACCATCTACAAACGCACCCGCGTTGAACATGGGATCAAGGTGCAACGCGCCGAAATTCGTTTTGATGAAATTGCTGGATGTTTGCGGACTCCAGCAGGCGGGTCATCGCGTCAACTTATTATGGTCGTCGAAAACGACAGCATCCGCTCGCGTCTCATCTCGACTCGCGAAACCGCGCGGCTGATGGGCCTTCCAGAAACCTATCAGCTGCCTGAGCGGTACAATGAGGCCTATCATCTTACTGGTGACGGCGTTGCCGTGCCGGTTGTTCGCCATCTGACCAAGCATCTTTTTGAACAGATGATTCCGGCGACGCAGGGCCAGACCGCATGAGCGAAATTCCCTGCGAGAAAAACGCCGAGCTGCGGCTCAAAATCGTAGAATTTGCCGAGGTGCTCAAACGTGAGGCGCATTTGCTTGGTGATCATGGGTTGGACGAGCAGGATTTTTACCAATCCGGCCTGTTTCGCGGGGCCATTGAGCGTATTCGCGGTCAGTATTCCGCCTCGATGAAGGAAAAGCGTGGCTTTGTGGCCCAGGTTTTGGACCACATGCGGTTTGGCGGTTTCATCAAGGATTGGGCCAGCGCCGGTGAGGCGAACCGACATGATTACGCGGTGACGCTCAACAATGATCGCACCGCGATTATTGAGCTCAAGGGCTGTTTGGACGGTAACAATACCAATATTTTCGAACGCCCGCCCCATGCGGATGAATTTGTGATTTGGTCAGTCTGTTCCAATCCGGGGGCCGATCCGCGCCACAATGTCTGGTCCGGTATTCACACCCGGTTGAGCGCCGAGATGATTGATCGCAATCAACGGATCGACGGGTTGGTGGTCTGGGATTGGATCTGTGGTACGGCGGCGCGACCCTGTCCGAAATTGTCCCTTTCCCCCGATCGCCTCACAGAGGTCGGGCATTACCGTTTGCCGCCGCCATGTATCTATTTGTTTCCGGCGACTGTTCCTAGCCCGCGCAATAATCCGCGCCCCCGTCTGAACCAACTTGAGGATGTGGGTATACTCGAGGCGATGAATGCCTGTTTCGGCGGTCAGGCCGACCAGGTGCATCAGGTTGAGATCGAAGTCGCGCATCAAGGGGCCGATACTGTGCGCAAAACGACCATTCGGCGCGGCTTGGATGTATTGAAGCAATCAGATTTGACACCGATCCGCCGCGCCTAACCGGGCGCTTGTGCAAGGGTTGTTTAACGGCTTTGACGGATTGTCGACACCGGTTAACCAAGACAATAGGATCATTCCCGCGCCACATGCGGATCGCGATCTGAAACGGCACAGCGGTCATTGACCGTAAAAGGGACGGGATTGGCACCCCGCAACCGATCCGCAATTGGCGGCCGCCATATTAGCCCAGAAGTAAATCGGTTTTGCTGCCCGGCCCACGGTCGTTGGTGGCCAAAATCGCTTTGCGCTTGCTCCTGTGGCGTTGGCTCGCATATGGCGGGGGAACGCAATTCATGAGGTCCCCATGACACCCGCCGCCCGCCTGCAAGCCGCCGCTGACATTCTTGATCGTATTGGTGAAGGCGTTGCCGCCGAAAAAGCGCTGACCAATTGGGCGCGCAACTCGCGCTTTGCCGGAAGCAAAGACCGCCGCGCCGTGCGCGACCATGTCTTTGACTGTCTGCGCAAATGGCGCAGCACGGCGGCTTTGGGCGGCGCAGAGACGGGCCGGGCCCGAATTTTGGGGATGTTGCGCGAAACCGGCGCGGATGTAGAGACGATGTTTGCCGGTCAAGGCCATGGACCGGCCCCTCTGTCGGAGGCAGAGCAACAATCCGAGCGCCAGCCGGAGGGGTTTGAAGCCTGGGATTTGCCCGATTGGTTGGGGGACGTTTTCCAAGACGGTTTGGGACCCGAGGCCGAGGCAACTGCCCGTGCGCTCCGCAATCGCGCTCCGGTGTTTTTACGCGTTAACACGTTGAAAACGGATCGAGAAACTGCACAACACCTGTTGGCGCAAGGGGGTATTGAAACGGCTCCTCATGAACTATCGCCGACTTGCTTGCTGGTCACCGACGGCGCGCGCAAGGTGGCTCAATCGCAAGCTTACCTCACGGGGCAGGTTGAGCTTCAGGACGCCGCCTCTCAGGCGGTGGTCGATATGCTGCCTTTGGACCCCGGCTTGCGGGTTTTGGACTATTGCGCGGGCGGAGGCGGCAAGAGCCTGGCGATGGCGGCCAAAATGGCCGGGAAAATCGACGCTCATGATGCCGATCCGCGACGGATGAAGGATTTGCCAGCACGCGCTACGCGGGCCGGGGCGCAAGTCACCCCAATCACAAAGCCAAATGGACCTTATGATTTGGTCCTTTGTGATGTTCCTTGTTCTGGGTCCGGTGCATGGCGTCGGTCGCCAGAGGGGAAATGGCGGTTTTCACCCTCTGATTTGCAAGATTTGGTGTCTGTGCAGAGTGAAATTTTGGATACAACTCAGACGCTTGTCGGGCCCGGTGGCAAGCTGGCTTATGCGACGTGTTCGATCATTGCGGCGGAAAACTCTGATCAAGTCGCAGCGTTCCTTGCACGCCATGGTGGATGGTCTCTTCTCACGTCGCGGCAATTCTTGCCAAGCGACGGTGGAGACGGCTTTTTCTGCGCGGTTTTCGAAAAGAGTTGAGTTTATTTCCTATGCTACCTATGGTTGTTTTGTTGTGAGGGTTAACCGGTAATTAACAACGAGGGGATGTTATCCCTGTAAACGAATCGGCAGATAGGGGCTGAACTTTGGCTATGGCAGCTCAAAATGACGGGCATCGTCCCTTTGTGGTGACACCGCGTGGGGGAAGCTTGTTGCTTGCCATTCTTGCGCTGGGTTGCATTCTGTGTGTTTTGCTCATGTCGCTGCCCGCTGCAGTTAACGCGGCTCTCTTGGCCGGAGCGGGTGCCCTTGGTTCCATGTCAATTGGATGGTTTTGCTACGATTTGTTGCGCCGCGCACGCAAAGCCCGTCACGTGACCATGCTCATTGAACTGGTTGAAGAAGAACCGGTATTTTGTTTTGTCTGCGATCTCGAAGGCAATCTAAAACACGCCAATTTCTCTGCGCGCGAAAGGTTTACGACTGATATCGGCGCGCCCTTGGCGGATGTTTTGCGTGATGTTTTTGCAAGCTCCGAAGGCGTAATTTACCGACTCTATCACAAGGTTCAGGCCAACGGATCTGCGACGGAGGACATCACAAGCCATTCCGAAGGCTTTCGGATTCACGTCCGGAGTGTCCCGCCTGGGCTGGTTTTGTGGCGCCTTGAACCGGATGCGGCTCATAGCAGCCAGCAGGCGCGGGGTGAATCGCCTGTCATGACACTGGGCCGTAATGGTGCGGTTTTGTTCATGAATGCCGCAGCACGGGAGTTGATGGGGCATCGGGCCAAGCGCCTTGATGACGTATTCGAAGACTTGCCGCTTCGTCCTGGTGGGGTCCATGACATGAAGACCGAGACCGGGACCAAACGTGTTTTGGTTCAGTGCGTTGAGGCCGGTGCCGGCCGGATGGAACTGACGTTCTCGCCCATTGTCGAAGAGGACGATCGCAGTGACAATCAAGGTAGCTTTGACAGTTTGCCGGTGCCACTCATCAAGGTGGCACCAGATGGGAAAGTGCTGCGCGCCAATCCAGAAGCGCGCCGGATGTTGGATCTTGGGCAGGGCGAACCGGGCAATTTGACGGAGTATATGGAAGGTTTGGGGCGTGCCCTAACCGATTGGCTTCAGGAAGCGGCCTCTGGAAAGGGGCTGCACCGTTCGGAGTTCCTCCGACTTACGCGGGCTGACCAAGAAGTATTTGTGCAGGTCACGTTGAACCGTGTCGTCGAAAACGGTGAGCCAGTTTTGGTCGCGGTTCTGAACGATGCGACGGAGCTCAAAACACTCGAAGCACAGTTTGTCCAAAGCCAGAAGATGCAGGCGATTGGCCAGTTGGCAGGAGGTGTCGCCCATGATTTTAACAACTTGTTGACTGCAATTTCAGGGCATTGCGACCTGCTTTTGTTGCGTCATGATCAGGGTGACCCTGACTATGGCGACTTGGTCCAGATCAACCAAAACGCCAATCGCGCCGCGGCGCTTGTTGGGCAACTCTTGGCCTTTTCGCGCAAACAAACCATGCAGCCCGAAGTTCTGGATTTGCGGGATACTCTGTCGGATTTGGCGCATTTGCTCAACCGTTTGGTCGGGGAAAAAGTACAATTAAATCTGCATCATGATCCTGTTTTGCCCGCAGTTCGTGGCGATCGTCGCCAGCTTGAGCAGGTGATGATGAACCTTGTTGTGAATGCCCGTGATGCCATGGTCGAGGGGGGGGAGATTGCCATCGAAACTGAGCGCCGGGTGCTACGTGAACCGCTGCACCGTGACCGTGCGGTTGTCCCACCTGGGACTTATGTTTCGGTGCGCGTCAATGACGCTGGCTCGGGTATTCCACAGGATAAGCTCCAAAAAGTGTTTGAGCCGTTTTTCACAACCAAACGCACCGGAGAAGGGACCGGACTAGGTCTTTCAACGGTTTATGGCATCGTCAAACAGACCGGTGGCTATATTTTTGTCGATAGTGTGGTGGGCCAGGGGACCTGTTTTACCTTGCTGTTCCCAGCCTTCGAAGCCGGAGCCGAAGCTGCGCCTCAGCCCAAAAAGGCAGAGGCAAAGAAGCTCCCGCAAAAAGGGTCTGGCGTTGTGCTTTTGGTTGAAGATGAAGCTCCGGTTCGCGCCTTTGCTGCCCGAGCCCTGCGACTGCGCGGCTATACCGTGATCGAAGCCGAAACAGCGGAAGAAGCTTTGAAGCTTTTGGAGGACGACACCCTAGCCGTAGATGTCTTTGTGACCGATGTTGTGATGCCGGGTATGGACGGGCCGACGTGGGTGCGCATTGCACTCAACGACCGGCCTGAAACGCGGGTGGTGTTTGTTTCCGGCTATGCTGAAGATGCCTTTGGAGAGGGGAGTCAGGAAATCCCCAATTCCGTGTTCCTGCCGAAACCCTTCTCACTGTCCGAATTGACGGAAACAGTTCACGACCAGTTTCATTAATCAGGTCGCGCGCTCCCAGACGGCAAAATCATCTACACATTTGCGCCGGAGCTTTGCCTCGGTGTCCTTGGACAACTCCAAATCGCGCTGCGGCGACACATTGGTGCGCGGAAGCTCCAACGCGACCCCTAGCCGATCTTCGAGAAAGCCGATCAACCCAGCCTGATTTTCATATTTGAACAAATGGGTCACGGATACCCCATTGGGGCGGGGTTCGATGAATTTGGATTGACTGCCAACATTGGCAAATGGTGGGCGATCACCTTTGGCATAGGCGTCACAAAACTCATCGAAACCAATCCCCTTGGTCGAGGTCGGGCGCCCATCAAGAAACGGGCGCTGGCGGTAGCGATACCATGACCCGAGCCAGCTAATCGGCTCTCGGATAACGGCAAGCAACTCCATGTCCTCGGCCCCAACCTTGTCGAACATTGGCCGAAAGAATCGGTTATAGCGGTAAACCGGCGCGTGTTTAAGCTCGGGCGGATCATTGACAACCATCGACGCAACAGGGGTCAATGCCGCCTCATAGGCCGAGGTTCCCGTCTTGGGCACCGCCAAAAACACCAGTTTTTGCTTCCAGAACACTAACATCGCCTATTGCCCCTATTTTGGTAACTTTCCTTTAACCATCCTAGGGCAGCGTGGGAAAGCAAAGATTTTACTTGAAGTGTTCTCGTTTTGATCTCATTAAGGTTAAGAACGATACGAGAACAAAACAGCCAATTGCCGCGCAAGGCGGCCTATGGGATAAGGGTTTGAACGATGGCAACGGCAGATCTCCTAACAATGAATAAGAAAAACGCGGATAAACAAAAGGCGCTGGATAGTGCCTTGGCCCAAATCGAACGTCAGTTCGGCAAAGGCTCGATCATGAAATTGGGCGATGGCAATGCCATTCAGGAAATCGAGGCCACCTCGACCGGGTCGCTTGGTCTTGATATCGGGCTTGGGATCGGTGGTTTGCCCAAAGGGCGGATCATCGAGATTTACGGTCCTGAAAGCTCGGGTAAAACAACGCTGACCCTGCATTGTATCGCTGAGGAACAGAAAAAAGGTGGCGTTTGTGCCTTTGTCGACGCGGAACATGCGCTTGACCCGCAATATGCAAAAAAGCTTGGTGTTGACCTTGATGAGTTGCTGATTTCGCAGCCAGATACTGGTGAGCAATCATTGGAGATTGTCGATACATTGGTGCGTTCCGGCGCGGTCAACATGGTTGTCGTCGACTCGGTTGCGGCTTTGACACCGAAGTCTGAGCTTGAGGGCGACATGGGTGACAGCAGCGTTGGTGTTCAGGCCCGTCTGATGAGCCAAGCGATGCGCAAGCTTACCGGATCAATCAGCCGCTCCAATTGTATGGTTATTTTCATCAACCAAATCAGGATGAAAATTGGCGTGATGTTTGGCTCGCCCGAAACCACCACCGGTGGCAATGCCTTGAAATTCTATAGTTCGGTGCGTTTGGATATTCGCCGTATCGGCGCGATCAAGGATCGTGACGAAGTTGTAGGCAACCAAACCCGCGTTAAGGTCGTGAAAAACAAAGTTGCGCCGCCGTTCAAGCAAGTTGAATTCGACATCATGTATGGCGAAGGCATCTCAAAAATGGGAGAGATCCTGGACCTGGGTGTCAAAGCGGGTGTGGTTGAAAAATCTGGTGCTTGGTATTCTTACGGGGATGAACGTATTGGGCAGGGGCGTGAAAACGCCAAGAATTACCTGCGTGAAAACAGCCGGATTGCCCTTGAGATCGAGGATAAGATTCGGGCCGCTCATGGCTTGGAATTTGACATGCCAAAGGATGACCCTGACCTCGTCGAGGATTGAGGCTAGAGATACGAAAAAGGCACCGCTTCAGGTGCCTTTTTTCTTGCGCAAGTCACTTACCAGACTTAAGTCAGGTAATATGAGTGATGACAATATCTCCCGCTTTCGCCGTCTAAGCCGCGCCGTGACCACACAAACCGGCGCTTTGGACACATCCTTTTTGGGGTTAGGGCGCCCCCTTGGGTCCGCCCGTGTTCTGAATGCCATTGGGCATGGCAAATCCGATGTTGCCGACTTGCGCGACTATCTTGGCCTGGATTCAGGATTGATGAGCCGCCTGCTGCGTGGCTTAGAGAATGAGGGCCTTGTTGAAACCAAATCCGCGTCCAAGGATGCCCGTCGTCGGATCGCGATTTTGACGGCAGACGGGGTTCAGGCGTTTGAACGCTATGAAGCCCTGACGAACCGCGCCGCAGAAGACGTTCTTTTGCGGTATTCCAATCCCAAAGCGCTTTTGGAGGCCATGGATTTGGTGGCCACGGTTTTGGGCCGGGATCAGATCAACATCATCGTGGCCGATCCCGAAGATGCGCGGATTCAAACCTGTGTTCAGGCCTATTGTGATGAGTTGAGTGGCATCTTAGGCGTGGTGTTTGATCGCCAAACGTCGGGCGACCCAGAAGCAGAAAGCCTCCGCCCACCCAAAGGGATTTTTTTGTTGGCCCTGTCAGATGGTTTGCCAATAGGGTGTTGCGGCCTAAAGGGGCAAGGCGGCGGTTTGGGGGAGGTGAAACGGCTTTGGGTTTCGCCAGCGGCACGGGGGCTTGGCCTGTCGAAAACCTTGATGACCAAAATCGAAGACCACGCGCGCCGCTTGGGGATGTCGCGCCTGCAGCTTGATACCAACGGGCGTCTCGCTGCGGCGCTGGCCTTGTATCGCAATGACGGATGGCGCGAGATCGAGCGGTATAATGACAATCCCTACGCCGAACATTTTTTCGAAAAGAGCCTAAGCACCGCCACCGACGGGTCTTGAGCTGCCTTGCCCCATGGACAGTGCCGGGGCAGGCGGGTACATCTTCGGGAAAATACCTATCTGTGGGACGCATTATCATGGCGACGCTGAACGACATCCGGTCGACCTTTTTGAACTATTTCGCAAAACAGGGGCATGAGATCGTTGATTCCAGCCCGCTGGTGCCGCGCAATGACCCGACGTTGATGTTCGTCAACTCGGGCATGGTTCAGTTTAAGAACCTGTTCACAGGGGTTGAAACCCGTGACTACCAACGCGCCACCACCGCCCAGAAATGTGTGCGGGCGGGGGGCAAGCACAATGACCTTGATAACGTCGGCTATACCGCGCGCCATCACACGTTTTTCGAGATGCTCGGCAACTTTTCCTTTGGGGATTACTTCAAGGAAGAGGCCATTCCATTCGCTTGGGAGCTGATCACCAAAGAATACGGCATCCCCAAGGACAAGCTCTATACCACCGTTTATCACACCGATGACGAAGCCTTTGAGATTTGGAAAAAGATGGGTGTGCCCGAGGATCGGATCATTCGGATCGCAACCTCGGACAACTTCTGGCAGATGGGGCCGACCGGCCCTTGCGGTCCTTGTACCGAGATTTTCTATGATCACGGCGATCATATTTGGGGCGGCCCTCCCGGCTCACCCGAGGAAGATGGCGACCGGTTTATCGAAATCTGGAACGTTGTTTTCATGCAGAACGAGCAGTTCGAAGATGGCTCGATGAAGGCGCTCGACATGCAGTCGATCGATACTGGCATGGGGTTGGAACGGATCGGCGCGCTGTTGCAAGGCAGCCACGATAACTATGACACCGATCTGTTCAAAACCCTGATCGAAGCCTCGGCCAATGCCACGTCGGTTGATCCCTATGGTGACAAAAACGTCCATCACCGCGTGATTGCTGACCATTTGCGTTCGACCTCGTTCCTGATTGCCGATGGTGTGATGCCCTCCAACGATGGCCGTGGCTATGTTTTGCGCCGCATTATGCGCCGCGCCATGCGTCACGCGCATCTGCTTGGGGCCAAAGATCCGGTGATGCACCAGTTGGTTCCGGCGTTGGTTGGCCAGATGGGGCAGGCCTATCCCGAATTGGGGCAGGCGCAGGCGATGATCGAAGAGACATTGTTACTTGAAGAAACCCGTTTCAAACAGACCTTGGATCGGGGCCTGAAACTTCTCGATGACGAACTCGACGGGCTGGACGAGGGCGCGCAATTGCCCGGTGCGGCGGCGTTTAAGCTTTATGACACCTATGGTTTCCCGCTCGATTTGACCCAAGACGCCCTGCGTGAAAAGGGCCGCGAGGTGGATACCGACGGGTTTGACGCCGCCATGGAAGAGCAAAAAGCCAAGGCGCGCGCGGCTTGGTCTGGTTCGGGCGATGCGGCGGACAACGCGGTTTGGTTTGACGTGCTAGATGGGGCCGAGGCCACTGATTTCTTGGGCTATGACACCGAAAAAGCCGAAGGTCAGGTTTTGGCCTTGGTGGCCGATGGCAAAAAGGTCGACACTTTGGGCGAAGGTGCCGAAGGCTGGGTTGTGACCAACCAAACGCCCTTTTACGCCGAAAGCGGTGGTCAGGTTGGCGATGAGGGCGTGATCCGCCGCCTTGAAAACCGCGATGATGCGGCAACGGTTTCCGACACCCGCAAGTTCGCTGACGGCAAAATCTTTGCCCACAAGGTCGTGGTGTCCAAAGGGACTTTGGCCACAGGAGAAGCGGTAGAGCTTGAGGTTGATCACACCCGCCGCAGCACCATTCGCGCCAATCACTCGGCAACGCACCTGTTGCACGAAGCTTTGCGCAATGCGCTTGGCGATCATGTGGCACAGCGTGGCTCGCTCAATGCGCCGGATCGTTTGCGGTTCGACTTTAGCCACGGCAAAGCGCTGAGCGCTGAGGAGTTGGCAAAGGTTGAGGCCGAGGTGAACGCCTATATCCGTCAAAACGGCGCGGTTAGCACCCGGATCATGACGCCCGATGATGCCCGTGCCATTGGCGCGCAGGCCTTGTTTGGCGAAAAATACGGAGACGAAGTGCGCGTTGTGTCGATGGGGCAATTGGCCGGATCGGGCAAGGGCAGCGACGGGGCGACCTATTCGTTGGAATTGTGTGGTGGCACCCATGTGCGCCAAACCGGCGACATTGGGGCCTTTGTGTCGCTGGGCGATAGTGCGTCTTCGGCCGGTGTGCGCCGGATCGAAGCCCTCACCGGGCAGGCGGCGATGGACTATTTGTCGGATCAATCTAACGCTTTGGCGACCGTCGCAGGTGAACTCAAGGCGCCTGTGGCCGAGGTTCCGGCGCGGGTCAAAGCCCTGATGGACGAACGCAAAGCCTTGGCGAACGAAGTCGCCCAGCTTCGGCGGGAACTTGCCATGGCCGGTGGGGCCGGGCAGGGCGGCGGTGCCGAGCCTCGTGATGTCAATGGGGTCGCATTTGTTGCGCAGGTTTTGACCGGTGTAAGCGGCAAAGACCTGCCGGCGCTGATCGACGAACACAAATCCCGCATCGGCTCTGGTGCTGTGTTGCTGATCGCGGATGCGGGCGGCAAGGCGGCTGTGGCCGCCGGTGTAACCGAGGATATGACCGGCAAAGTGTCGGCAGTTGACCTTGTCAAAGCCGCAGTTGTCGAGCTTGGCGGTAAGGGCGGCGGTGGTCGTCCGGACATGGCGCAGGGTGGGGCCAAAGATGTGGCCAATGCCGACGCAGCAATCAAAGCGGCAGAAGCCGCCATCGGAGGATAAGACATGCCCGCACTTTGGATCGCCCATGTGACCGTCACAGATACCGAAGCCTATGGCAAATATGCCGAACTTGCCGGACCGGCAATTGCCGCGCATGGCGGATCGTTCATTGCCCGCGGTGGCCGCTATGTTCAGCTAGAAGGCAAAGAACGCCCCCGCAATGTTGTGGCCCGGTTTCCAAGCGTCGAAGCGGCCGAAGAATGCTATCATTCGGACGCCTATCAAGAGGCGCTGAGCCATGCGCGCGACGCCTCTGAGCGCGAGCTTTTGGTGGTCGAAATCACCGAGTGATTTGGGCGCGTTTTAACGGTGTTTCAGACCTAACGAATTTAGACGGGCGGCTTGGGAACAGGCCGCCCGTTGGCGTGACTGTCGGCCAGATATTGCTGGTAGCCCAAGGTACCCATCAGCATATGGCCAGCTTCCGCCGACGATGAGTGTGGTTTGGCAATCTCCCGCCAAGGCGGAATTCGACGCTTTTCAGCGCCAGTGATTCGGGAAAACTAAGGTTAATTGTTTCCAAAATGGCGACGAATTTTTCGTTGTCAGGAAATGTTTCCGAATTGGAAAAATCTGAGCCGGGTGATCCTGTGGATAAAACCATTTGATTATGGCTTGGCAGGCACAGATTCCCGTTAAAGTCATAGTTTTTGCTGCGAAAGCCCTGAATCGGGTAGGCAAGTAAGGAATTCCTGTCGCGCCTTCCCCGGCTTCTTGGCTAGACTTTGAACACCTTTAATTTTTTCTTGGGAGAAAGACTATGAAAAAGGTTCTTGCAGTCGCAATTTTGGCGGCATCGACTCTGGCTGCACCTGCATTCGCATGGGAAGGCAACGTTGTAGCGTGCTACAATAAGATTTGGGTTCCGGCGACTTACAGCACGTCGAAAACGCTGATCATGGCGGCACACACCGAGTGGGAATACCGCAACGGTCAGATGGTCAAGATCCATTACCCTGCTGTTTACAAAGAGAGCAAGCACATGAAATCCGCGGGTCACTACGTGGCGCGCAAGGCTCCTTGTAAATAAGGTTGACCTATAAAGAATAGGGTCTTTTGATCCAAGAGAGAGGCGCAGGGACTGCCACCCTGCGCCTCTTTGCTTTTGGAGACACTTTGCAAACCCCGCCCTTGCAAAACCCGCCCTTGCGGTCTACCCGGCTTATGTATTTTGCAAAAACTGGGGAATTGAAATGCGCAATTTTGGGGTTGTTGTTGTCGCCTTTGGCGCGTTGAGCGCCTGTGGTGGTCTGGGTCAGAAACAAGAGGCGGTCCCATCTGAGCGGCCTACGACACGTTCTTTGAGCGATATTTCAGTTACGCGCGAAGGCGATTTCGTCACAGGCACTGCCGGTGCGGGCTGGAGCCAACTAGAGCTGAACGGCAACCCGAACGGGGCTTTGTGTGGCGGTGCAGGCGAGAACGTCGCCAATCTGGTTTTACAATCGCCAGACGACACCGGGCTGGTCCGTTTTTCAGCCTTTTGCGTCTCGTAAAGAAAAAGCCCCGGTCAATCCGGGGCTTTTGTCTATTTAGTCTTTCTTCGACATCCGCTTGCGTTCATGCGGATCAAGGTAACGCTTGCGAAGCCGCACTGCGTTTGGCGTCACTTCGACAAGTTCGTCGTCGTTGATATAGGCAATCGCCTCTTCAAGGCTCAGCGTGATAGGTGTGGTCAAACGCACCGCTTCGTCGGTACCCGAGGCACGAACGTTGGTCAGCTTCTTACCTTTAAGCGGGTTCACTTCAAGATCGTTCTCACGGCTGTGTTCGCCGATGATCATGCCCTGATAAACCTTGGCCTGGGCCCCGATCATCATTTTGCCGCGATCTTCGAGGTTCCAAAGCGCATAAGCAACGGCGTCGCCGTTTTCCATCGAGATCAGAACACCGGCACGACGGCCTGGGATGCTGCCCTTGTGTTCGGTCCAGCCGTGGAAGACCCGATTCAAAACCCCCGTGCCGCGCGTATCAGTGAGGAATTCACCGTGATAGCCAATAAGGCCGCGCGATGGCACATGGGCCACGATGCGGGTCTTGCCGCCGTTCTGACGCATCTCAACAAGCTCACCCTTACGGGTACCGGTCAGTTTTTCGATCACCGCGCCGGAATATTCGTCATCCACGTCAATGGTTGCTTCTTCGACCGGCTCCATGCGCACGCCGTTTTCTTCGCGCATAATCACCTGGGGGCGCGAGATTGAGAGCTCAAAGCCCTCGCGGCGCATGTTTTCGATCAAAACACCCATCTGGAGTTCGCCACGGCCCGAAACTTCAAAGGCTTCACCGCCGGGGGTGTCGGCGATTTTGATCGCAACGTTGCTTTCGGCCTCTTTGTAGAGACGATCACGGATCACCCGCGACTGAACCTTTTTACCATCTCGACCGGCCAGCGGGCTGTCGTTGATGCCAAAGGTTACGGTGATGGTGGGCGGATCAATCGGTTGGGCGTCGAGAGGTTCGTCAACAGCCAGCGCACAGATGGTGTCGGCGACGGTTGCCTTGGACATGCCGGCAAGGGTGACGATATCACCGGCAACCGCTTCTTCGATGTCTTGGTTTTGCAATCCGCGGAAGGCCTGAATTTTGGTGACGCGGAAGTTTTCGATCTTTTGGCCGATGCGGCTGATCGCTTGAACCGAGGCACCAACCTTGATGCGACCGCTTTCAACGCGACCGGTCAAGGTGCGGCCCACAAAGGCGTCAGCGCCCAGTGTGGTCGCCAGCATGCGGAAGTCTTCGTTCTCATGCGCGATTTGCTTTGGGGCGGGGACATGGTTGACGATCAGGTCAAACAGCGCGCTCAGATCTTTGCGTGGCCCATCAAGTTCATGATCGGCCCAGCCAGCGCGGCCCGAAGCATACATATGTGGGAAGTCGAGCTGATCGTCATCGGCGTCCAATCCGGTGAAGAGATCAAAGACTTCGTCAAGAGCGCGATCAGGTTCGCCATCGGGTTTGTCGACCTTGTTGACCACAACGATAGGACGTAGGCCAAGTGCCAGTGCCTTGGAGGTCACGAATTTGGTCTGGGGCATCGGGCCTTCGGCCGCGTCGACCAAAAGAACAACACCGTCAACCATCGACAGGATACGTTCCACTTCACCACCGAAATCGGCGTGGCCGGGGGTATCAACGATGTTGATCCGCGTGTCTTTCCATTCCACCGATGTCGGTTTGGCGAAAATGGTGATGCCACGTTCGCGTTCGAGATCGTTGCTATCCATGGCCCGTTCAGCCACGGCTTGGTTGGCACGGAACGCGCCCGATTGTTTCAGTAGCTCGTCAACCAGTGTCGTTTTGCCGTGGTCAACGTGCGCGATGATCGCAATGTTGCGCATGTCCATGAGAGGGCCGCCTTGTTCGCAAGAATATTCGAGAGTTGCGCAGCCCGTAACGGGCCTAGACCCAAAAGGCCAGAGGCTTTGATGAGTTGTCGCGAAATAGCGCCTTTTTCGGCGGGATGACGCAGGATCAGTGGGTGGCTGAACTTGAAAACAGGTTAATGATGGCAATGCCGACAATGATAAAGCCCATGCCGATCACCGCCGGCAGGTCGAGCTTTTGACCAAAGACCGCAAACCCAATCGCTGCGATCAAGACAATGCCAAGTCCTGACCACATGGCATAGGCAATGCCAACCGGGAAGGTCTTGAGCGCGATCGACAAGAGATAGAAGGCCGCGCCGTAGCCGATCACCGTGATCAGAGCGGGCAGGGGTTTGGTAAATTGTTGGCTGGCCTGTAGGGCGGTGGTGCCGATGGTTTCGGCCAGAATGGCCAGCGCGAGGATCAGGTAAGGCATCGGGCATCCAACAAGAGGGCGAGGGGAAGGTGGGGTCGAACCCCACCCTACCGATCTTAGAGATGGATGGTAAAGCGCATACGCAAGGCGGCATCTAGAGCCGGGTCAAATCGCGCTTGTGATGTCGTTGCGAGAATGGCCTCTTTGCGCGCCACGGCATTGGCAAGCAAATCGGGTTTCTCGCGTTCTTCCCATTCTTTGGGTGAGGTGCGGTCGCCCAGATTAGGATAAACATGATCCTTTTGCATCCGGCCCAATGTCGCGTCGGTGCCAAGATAATGACCCGGTCCGGTTAGGCAAACATCGCGCATCTGATCAAGCGCGAGAGTTTCGTCGTCAACCTCGATCCCGCGCACACAGCGCATGGCCTGACCAATCAGATCGTCACCAAGGATCAGGCTTTCGTGGCAGAACCCGAGCAATGAAGCATGCATCCCCGCGGCTTCATAGACCATGTTAAGGCCGGAGAGACCCGCCATGACGTTGGAACACATCTGCTCCCATCCTGCCTGCATGTCGGGTAGTTTGCTGTCCGAAGCCCCAGCCGCCGCGCCCCCGGGCAGGCCGTAATACTGGTGCATCTGCGCGCAACCCGCCGAAAGCAATGCCTGTTCACCCGAACCGACCGACATCGCCCCAGTGCGCAGATCAAGCCCAAAGGGCCATGTGCCAAAGATCGCCGGGTGCCCGGGTTTGATGGCGTTGACATAAACAAGCCCGGCCAAGCATTCGGCCACGGTTTGGGCAATTGCCCCGGCGATTGTAGACGGCGCGGTCGCCCCGGCCATACAGGCCCCCAAAAGCAGAACCGGCATGCCCCCCCGGATGCAGTGTTCCATCGCTTCGCAGCTTTCGGTCGCGAATTTTAACGGCGGGACCACGAAACAGTTGGTATTGGACACGAAAGGCCGAGCCCGAAACGCCTCTTCGCCACCGGCAATCATATAGAGCATTTCCAATCCATCCGCGACATGCGAGGGATCAGAGAAAGAGGTGCCGATATGTTTGGTTGTGCCCGAACAGCAGGCGTAAATGGTGTTGAGATCCATGTGCAGGTTGTTGGTGATGTCACGGGCAACCATGGGGCGCTGAACAAAGTGGAGATTGTCCAAAGTGTCGGCAATACGCGCCGCATCATGCAGGTCTTGAAGGGTGCTGTCGCGGTAGTTTGATCCGTCCAAATCCACCATATGCACGGCAGCACCGGCAGTGCCATAATGGACCTTCGTACCGCTGAGGTCGAGATTATGTTGCCCGTCTCGGCTATACAAAGTCAGGTCTTTACAGGCTTTTGCCAGTGTATCTTCAACCAATGCCCGAGGAAAACGGAGCCTGCCGTCATCGCCATAGATCGCACCAACAGCAACCATCGCGTCGATGCCCGATTGCGGGGCATCCGCAAGGCCGATCTCTTCGAGAGCTTGCAAAGCTGTTTCATGGATTTGCACCACCTGACGATCGCTTAGGGGGCGGTATTGGCCGCCGGTCATGCCGGGGCGAATGGGGCGTTGATCTTGGGTGAGGGCGGCGGCGCGGGCGGCAACACGGGCCGCGCGCCCTCCGGCCCGTCCGCTGGCGCGGCGAGGCATGGAAGTCATGTGAGTATCCTGAATGTGAACGTTTGGGGACGGAGGGGCCGTCTAAACGGGGCGCCCGCGTGCGGCCCGCCCACGACGGGCGCCAGTCACCAATTCAATGCGCAAAACGCGAGGGAGCTTCATATCCATAGGTCCATGATTGGGGCTGAATCCGTACAAGTCGCGACCAAAAACGACATGCTTCATGTTTTAAAACGACGCCACGTTGGTGAACGAAGACAGCGGGGCTTGCGCTGGAGGGCAAGGCTTCTACCAATGGCGCAGGATAGTCTAACCAATGAGGATTCACTTTATGGATATCACCCGTCACGAGACAGGCCCGCGCATGTCACAGATCGTTGAATATGGCGACCTGGTCTACTTAGCCGGGCAGGTGGGGCGCGGCCCCGACATGGCAAGCCAGACAAAGGATATGTTGGCCTCGGTTGATCGGCTGTTGGCGTCGGTCGGGAGTTCCAAGTCGCGGATTTTGTCGGCGCAGGTCTGGGTTTCAGACATGGCGCTGTTTGCAGAGATGAACGCGGTTTGGGATGCGTGGATTGATCCGAAGAACCCACCAGCACGCGCCTGCGTCGAAGCCAAGCTGGCAACCCCAGACTTCCTCGTTGAAGTGATGGTCACAGCGGCCAAAGCTTAATGGTTATGCCCATTCCCTTACGTAAACCCGTTTGGGGTCAAGGGGATGGGTCTTTGATGGTCTGTCTCGCCAATTTTGCAGGAGCTGAATCGGCTCCGTCGCTTTGCATACAATGGGATACATTTTATTTGGATGGAAATCGAGGCCTGAATTTGTAAAAAATTGCAATTTCAGGCATCGAAAATTCGAGATAACAGCCCCTCAATTTGGCCTTTTGCACAAAAATTGATCACTGTTATCATGTTTACTAATGGCCGCCAAAATGAAATTTAATTCGAATTAACAACATCCTAAACTTTAAGCGCTTTGGTTCCTGTACTGATAAGAGGCATTTCAGACGACAAACTGTCGCCAAGCTGGATTTACAGAGTGGGATCAAGTGGCTACCGTCACCTCCTATGCTGACTGCAACACCGAATCTCTGGGCTAGGCTAACCCCTCCGACGAACCACTTGGACGTCATGGGATCGGTGCGTGAGGCAGCATGGAACAATGGCAGGTCAACTGCCCAATCTGCGCCCCCAATAGGCCAAACAAATGGGCGTACCGTTTATTCCAACTGGAGAGTACCAAATGAAATCCACACTGCTGACACTTGCAGCCGCCGCGACACTCACCGCGGGTGCTGCAGCCGCTGGCACGCTTGACGACGTAAAAGCCGCAGGCAAACTCAAATGTGGCGTAAGCCAAGGTCTTCCCGGCTTCTCGAACCCCGATGACTCGGGCAAGTGGACCGGCCTTGACGTTGACATGTGCCGCGCCGTTGCCGCCGCTGTTCTGGGCGATGCAGAAGCCGTAGAATATGTTTCCTTGTCCGCAAAAGACCGCTTCACCGCGCTGTCTTCGGGTGAGATCGACATTCTGTCGCGCAACACCACATGGACCATCACACGCGACACGGATCTGGGGATCTCCTTCGCCGGTGTGAACTACTATGACGGTCAAGGCATGATGGTTCCTGCCGAGCTGGGTGTGTCTTCGGCAACCGAACTGGATGGCGCAACGATCTGCACCAACACCGGGACCACAACCGAGCTGAACATCACCGACTACTTCAAGCAAAACGGCATGACCTTTGAGCTGGTTGCTCTGGAAAACTCCAACGAAGTTGTTGCCGCTTATGGCGCAGGTCGTTGTGACGTCTTCACTACCGACCGTTCCGGTCTGGCGGCTGAGCGCCTGAAGCTGGCCGATCCTGACGCACATGTTGTTCTGCCTGAAACCATCTCCAAAGAGCCGCTTGGCCCATCGACACGTGCCGGTGACGAGCAGTGGAACAAAATCGTTCGCTGGACTCTGAACGCGCTGATCGAAGCCGAAGAGTATGGCATCACTGCTGCCAATGCGGATGAAATGATGGGCTCCAACAACCCGTCGGTCAAACGTATCCTGGGCGCTGGCGACAACGACTATGGTGCCGCTCTTGGTCTGGACAAAGACTGGGCCGCAAAAGCGATCAAAGCGGTTGGCAACTATGGTGAAAGCTATGAGCGCAACGTTGGTGTGAACACCCCGCTGAAACTGGACCGTGGCGTGAACTCGCTCTGGAACCAGGGCGGCTTCCTGTATGCTGCTCCGATCCGCTGATCGGAACCTGACTACCGCATTTTCATAACAATGTGGGAAAGGGGCGAAGTCTTTACTTCGCCCCTTTTTTCACAGCGGGGAGACATACATGACTACGACCAACGACGTCGATCTAGAGCCCGAACGCACGGGCCTGGCGGCACTTGTCTACGATAGCAAGGCAAGGTCGCTCTTTTTCCAAGGTGTCTTAGCGTTAATGATTCTGGCCATGATCTTTTTGGCGGTCCAGAACGCAGCTCAGAACCTTGCAGTCCAAGGCAAAGAATTCGGTTTTGATTTCTTTGACCGCCCTTCCGATGTTCAGATCCTGACAACATTTGGCACATGGCTGGTTGGCTATGTTCCGGGGGAAAGCACCATCTTTGATGTGCTGAAACTGTCGGTTGCAAACACCCTTATCCTTGCGGTTGTCGGCATTTTCTTTGCCACGATCCTTGGCTTCTTGATGGGGATCATGCGGCTGTCCAACAACTTTGTCATCAAGGGGTTCGCCACGATTTATATCGAGGTGATGCGCAATATCCCATTGTTGTTGCAGATTTTCTTCTGGAACGCCGCGCTGCGTTTGATTGCGCCGGGTCCACGGGATTCCGGGACATTTGTACCGGGGCTTTTGCAGTTCAACACCAAAGGGATCTACGGGCCATTCCCGATCACCCATGACGGTTTCTATCTCACGATGATTGCCGTGATTATCGCCATTGGGGCCACGATCGCTTATGGGAAATATGCCAAGAAATTACAGGAGCAGACCGGCAAACAAAGCCCGGTTTTCCTTGTTTCTGTCGCCATCCTAATTGGCCTTCCGACATTGGTCTTTTTGATCACCGGACGTCCGATGACTATTGAATGGCCAAATTTCGTGTCCGAAGGGCCGGTTCTTCGCCGGGGCTTTGAGCGTGGTATTGGGTCCTATATTGCCCCTGAGTTTATGGCGCTGTTTTTGGCGCTGACGACCTACACGGCGGCCTTTATTGGCGAAATCGTGCGGGCCGGTATTCAGGCGGTTCCAAAAGGGCAATCCGAAGCCTCTGAGGCCCTTGGCCTTCCGGGTGGATTGGCGATGCGCAAAGTGATCTTGCCTCAGGCGTTCCGGGTGATCATTCCGCCGCTGACCTCGCAGTACCTGAACCTGACGAAAAACTCGTCTCTGGCGGCCGCGATTGGCTATCCGGAACTTGTGGCGGTCTTTGCCGGAACCATCCTTAACCAGGTTGGTCGAGCCATTGAAATCGTTGCGGTTGTGATCATCGTCTATCTGACGATCTCGCTGCTGACTTCGATGTTTATGAACTGGTTCAACAACCGCGTTAAGCTGGTCGAACGGTAAGGGAGAGAAAAGATGACAAATAAAAACATCGCATATCTCCGCACATCGGAGGCCCCGACCTTGCCGCCCCCCTCGACAGAAGTGGGTTTACGTGGCTGGTTGTGGAAAAACATCTTTGCGTCGATGGCTGATTATTCTTCCACGGGCAAAGCGATCAATTCGATCCTGATGACCATCCTGACCGTTGGGTCGGCCCTGTTCCTGTATTGGCTGATCGCCGGTATTCTCGATTTCTCGATTTTCTCGGCCACGTTTAGTGACCCAGAAGGCCAGAAACGCGAGGCCTGTGTGGTCAATGCCGGGGCCTGTTGGCCCTATGTTCAGGCCAAATGGTACCAGTTCATGTATGGCTTCTATCCCAAGGAAGAAGTCTGGCGTGTGAATGTCTCCATGTTCATGCTTGCGGTTGGAACTGCTTGGCTGGTGTTCCCAATGCCGCGTCGCGGTTTGGTGGCTGGCTTGATGTTGACCGCGTTCCCGATCATTTCCTTTGTTCTGTTGAACGGGATGCCGGTTGAGGACGACGGGGACCTGAGCCATGTCTTTGCCGGGGTTTGGTTTCCGCTGATCATTGCCGGTGTGACCGGGGCGGGCTGGTGGCTTGCTCGGGATGGCAAAATGGGTGAGGTGGCTGCCGCCATGTCTCCGATCTTGCTTATGGTGGCGGCGCTGTTTGGCTTGTTTGCCTTCTTGCCGCTGATCACCGCTGGGCTGGACATCGCTCTGGGGACCACAGTTGTGGAAACAAACCAATGGGGTGGTTTGACCATCACGCTGGTTGTGGCGATTGCTGGTATCGTTGCATCGCTGCCCTTGGGTATGTTGTTGGCTTTGGGACGTCAGTCCAATGCGCCGATCATCAAATACACCTCGGTGATCTTCATCGAAGTGGTTCGGGGCATTCCACTGATCTCGGTTCTGTTCTTTGCCAGCGCCATGTTGCCTTACTTCTTGGCTCCGGGTGTGGATTTCAACAAACTGTTGCGCGCCATGATTGGTGTGATGCTGTTCTCGTCGGCTTATATGGCCGAGGTGATCCGGGGTGGTTTGCAAGCCATGCCAAAGGGTCAGTATGAGGGCGGCATGTCGCTTGGTCTGTCCTATTGGCAGCAAATGCGGTTGATCATTATGCCTCAGGCCCTGACCACGGTCATTCCGGGCATCGTGAACACCTTCATTGGTCTGTTCAAGGACACCACACTGGTTTTGATCATCTCGATCTTTGACCTTCTGGGCATGATGAACGCCACCCTGACCGACCCAACTTGGGCAACCCCAACCACGGCCTATACCGGCTATCTCGTGATCGCGTTTATCTACTTCGTGTTCTGTTTCGGGATGTCGCGTTACTCGGTCTATATGGAAAACAAACTCAACCGCGGACACCGGTAGGGAAGGAAAGATACATGTCTGAACTACTAACTGAAAACGCGCCGCGCGGTGGGATGACCGTCTCCGATCAAGTGGCGATTGAAATCAACGATATGAACAAGTGGTACGGGTCTTTTCACGTACTACGCGACATCGACCTAACCGTCTATGAAGGCGAACGGATCGTGATCTGTGGCCCGTCTGGCTCGGGCAAGTCGACGCTCATTCGTTGCATCAACGCGCTGGAAGAACATCAAGCCGGCTCAATCACGGTG
This sequence comes from Pelagimonas sp., assembly GCF_058892305.1. NCBI lineage: Bacteria > Pseudomonadati > Pseudomonadota > Alphaproteobacteria > Rhodobacterales > Roseobacteraceae > Pelagimonas > Pelagimonas sp. Next base: position 28,161 of record NZ_JBZXVN010000013.1, on the reverse strand, counting down.
GATGGCACCAAGCTGACATCAGACCTCAAGAATATCGACAAGATCCGCTCAGAGGTTGGCATGTGCTTTCAGCACTTCAATCTCTTCCCGCATCTGACGATCCTTGAGAACTGTACCTTGGCTCCGATCTGGGTGCGCAAAACACCCAAGAAAGAAGCCATCGAAACCGCGATGCATTACCTCGAAAAGGTTAAGATCCCCGATCAGGCCAACAAGTACCCCGGTCAGCTGTCCGGTGGTCAGCAGCAGCGTGTGGCGATTGCCCGTTCGCTCTGTATGAAGCCACGGATCATGTTGTTTGACGAACCGACGTCGGCGCTTGACCCGGAGATGATCAAAGAGGTGCTCGACACCATGATCGAGCTGGCCGAAGAGGGCATGACCATGCTTTGCGTGACCCACGAGATGGGCTTTGCCCGTCAGGTGGCGAACCGGGTGATCTTTATGGCGGATGGTCAGATTGTTGAACAAAACGAACCAGAAGAGTTCTTTAACAATCCGCAATCTGAACGCACCCAGCAGTTCCTGAGCCAAATCTTGGGCCACTAAACCCGGTGCACATTTAAAACCAAACGGGCAGGGGGAAACCCTTGCCCGTTTTCTTTTGTGCCATCGTTTCAACAGGGCCTAGCAAAAGTAACAGTCAAAAGGGTTTGGGCAAAAGCGCGTGCAACCGCTAGGGTCGGGTCAAAGATTTTGACCATTTGATTAAGGACCAAGCGATGTGTTGGAGCGGAGAAGCCTCGATTGGGCTGGCAGCGGTGGGGATGGCTGCGACCAGCTATGCGATCTACAAAAAGGAAAGCCCGCTTTTGTGGTCGCCGCTTTTGTACTTTTCTCTGATGGAGCTTTTGCAGGGCTACACCTATTCGGTGATTGACCAATGCGGGTTGCCGGAAAACCAGATCGCGACGTTTCTTGGCTATCTCCACATCTGTTTCCAACCGTTTTTTGGCCTGCTCATGGCCCTCTATTTCATCCCCGAAACGGTGCGGCGGGCGGTGTTGCCCTATGGGCTGGCCCTCTGTTCCTTGTCGGCGATTGTCATGTTGATCCAAGTCTATCCGTTCGAATGGGCCGGGAGCTGTACACCCGGAAGTATTCTTTGTGGCCCACAAATGTGTTCGGTCTCGGGGAGTTGGCATATCGCTTGGGAGGTGCCGATCAATGGCATTGGGGACCGCTTTTTGGCCTTTACCGGTGGCCCCGAGGTCTTGGGCGGGCTGTTCCGGATTGATTTCCCAACCTATCCGCTTGCCATGTTCATCTTTCCAATATTGTTCGGCTCGTGGCGTTTGGTGCTTTATCATGTGTTGCTGGGGCCGTTTTTGGCGCGGCTGACCACCTCGGACCTCAATGAAATGCCTGCGGTCTGGTGTTTGCTGTCGATTGGCTTCTTGCTTTTGATCGTCAAAACCCCGCTCCGAAAGGTCTTGCATGTCCGCTATTGGCCGCTTTGGGCGCTGATCCCCGGTCTGGATAGCCGGGGGCAACGGGTGGCGTCATCTGCACAGGGCGAGGGTGTCACATAGGGGCTAGGGATGGTCCCAAACCGGGGCCTTGCCTATGCGGGTGATGAGGAAATCCATAAACGCGCGCACCTTTGCCGAAAGCACATTGGCCTTGGGGTAGACCAGCCAGAACACCGATTGGTCCGCCACCGTATATTCAGGAAGCACCTGCGTCAGCGAACCTTTGGACAACTCTTGATGAACGCTCCAACGCGAATTGATCGAAATCCCGGCCCCTGACAGGGTGGCAAGCTTCTGGCTTAACCCGTCATCGACAATCAGATGGCAATCGGATTTGGCCGGATTGAACTCCCCCGTCGTGCCGTCTGGCCCGGCGAGCATGCGGGTATGCATGTCTTGAAAGGCAACGAGCGTATGTTCGAGCAGGTCTGCCGGTGTCTTGGGCAGCCCGTGTTTGTTTAAGTATTCTGGCGAAGCGCACAGAATGCGCGTGTCATCCGCCAATTTGCGACCTTTCAGGCTGGTGTCGCTAAGGGCGGCATTGCGCAGGGCGAGGTCAAAGCTCCCCTCGATGAGGTCAAATTGACTGTCGGACAGACGCAGGTCGAGGGTCACGCCGGGGTGTTCCGCCAAAAAGTCCGGCAGGATCGGCGCGATATATAGCTGGGCAAAGGTGCTTGGCGCGGTAAAGCGCAGTGTTCCGGTGACCTTGAGTTGTCCACGACCCAAAACCGCCAGTGCCGCGTCCTCTTGCGCCAAAATTTCACGCGCATAGGGGAGAAACTCAGCCCCCTCGAGCGATAAGGACACCTTGCGAGTTGAGCGATGCAGAAGATCAGCCCCGACAAGATGTTCGAGCTTGGCCAAGCGAGCGCTTGCCACCGCCGGGGCCATGCCCAATGCGCGCCCGGCTCCGCTAATGTTGAGCCGTTCCGCCGCCAGAACAAACAGGCGAAGGCTTTGCGTATCCATATCATTATATCCCAAACACGAATTATGCATTTAAAAATCGGTCATTTATACATGTTCCGCAATGTCTATTTTCGGATGGTGAGGCGATCCGCGGTTTTGGCGGCAAATGAGACATGAAAGAGAGAGACATGTTGGATCAGCAAAACAATCAGAGCTTTCCGGTTCTGAACCAGGCCTATAACACGGTGTTTCAACCGGGCCGCCTGACGGTTGGGTTGGTGGTGCCGATTGAAAACAATGCCCATCAGGCCGTTCCCAAAATGCACGATCATATCGAACGCGTCCAACTTGCCGAGCGGCTTGGCTTTGCATCGGTTTGGTTGCGCGACGTGCCATTTAACGTGCCGTCCTTTGGCGATGCCGGACAGCTTTTTGACCCGTTTGTCTATCTCGGGGCTTTGGCCATGGCGACACAGGACATCGCCCTTGGCGTTGCCAGCATTGTGCTGCCGTTGCGCCACCCGGCCCATGTGGCCAAGGCGGCGGCCTCGGTCGATGTCTTGTCGGACGGGCGGTTGTTGCTTGGTGTCGCCTCTGGCGATCGTCCCGAAGAATTTCCGGCGATGGGGCAAGGGTTTGATGATCGCAGCGCGCGCTTTCGCGAGGCCATGGCCTATATCGGCGCAATGGCCGAGGACAATCCAGAATTTGAAAACATGCAGGGGCGGTTGCCCGGACATTTGGACATGCTACCCAAACCGAGCGGGCCGCGCCTGCCGATGCTGATCACGGGAGGGAGCCAACAATCGCCCGATTGGGTGGCGCAACACGGCGATGGTTGGATGACCTATCCGCGTGACCCGGTGACCCAAGGCCGAGTTATATCCGACTATCGCGCCCGTGTCGCGCGGGCTGGTGCGGGGCAAAAACCAGTGATGCAATCGCTCTATGTGGATGTGCTAGACGACCCAAATGCGCCACCGCGTCCCATTCATCTGGGGTTTCAATCCGGCACCGCGTATTTGAACCGTTACCTGCGCGACATCCAAGCGCTTGGCGTTAACCATGTTGCGCTGAACCTGCGCTTCAATCAGTCAAAGGTCGCAACGGCGCTAAACCAGATTTCCCAAGAAATTCTACCTGACTTTGCCCAATAAGGACGACCGACAATGAAAACCATTCTTATCACAGGGGCCACCGATGGGATCGGCCTGTTGACGGCGCAAAAACTGGCGGCGGCGGGGCATCATATTCTGTTGCATGGGCGCAGTCAGGCCAAGTTGGAAGCCGCCGTTCAAGCGGTCGGCGGCACAACCGAAAGCTACATTGCTGACCTGTCGGTTCTAAGTGAAGTTGACGCCATGGCCGACGCAATCATCGCCAAACATAAGCGTTTGGATGTGGTGATCAACAATGCCGGCGTTTACAAGATTGCGCATCCTATCACCGCCGAAGGGCACGATAGCCGGTTTGTTGTCAACACCTTGGCACCGTATCATTTGACCCGGCGGTTGTTGCCTTTGCTCGGATCAGAAGGGCGCGTTGTCAATTTGTCCTCGGCAGCGCAGGCACGGGTGGCTGTCGACGCCGTGGCGGGGCAGACCCGGCTGGATGATTTTGCCGCCTATGCGCAAAGCAAACTGGCGATCACCATTTGGACCCAAGAGATGGCGCGCCAACATCCCGGTGGCCCGGTGTTTGTCGCAGTCAATCCCGGATCGCTTTTGGCGTCGAAAATGGTCAAAGAAGGGTTTGGTGTTGCCGGGAATGATTTGAACATCGGAGCGGATATTTTGATCAGGGCGGCCGTGTCTGCGGATTTCGCCAATGCTTCGGGGGCTTATTTTGACAATGATGGGGCTGGGTTTAGTGCGCCGCATGCGGCGGCGGCGGATGTCGCACAGGTTAAGGCCGTCATGGAAGAGATTGAAAAGCAGATCGATTTCCTCCTTTAGCTGAGAATTTTTCCAACGTCTCTTTGATGTGCACGACAAAAGACCCAGCCGACATTCGGTTGGGTCTTTTGCTTGGGGGATGGCTTTGCGAATGACGTTCATTGTTTGCAAAAACGGAATACTGAAGTCCCAAAGTGCTTATTTATTCGTGAAATCAGGGTGCGTAGATGGTCGCTAACACCAAGGTTTAGGAGACCAAAAATGAAAGCGATGACCCTCAGCCAATATGGCAGTGATGCAAAATTTGAGCTGGCAGACCTTGCCAAACCGACGGCCAAGGCGGGGCATGTTGTTGTCCGTGTGGCGGCCACCAGCGTTAACACTGTTGACACCATGATCCGCGCCATGGGCAAAGACCTGCCACTGTCACCCGATCTACCGGCGGTGTTGGGCATGGACTTTGCCGGGACGATTGAGGCGGTTGGCGAGGGTGTGACCACCTTCTCCGTTGGCGATGAGGTCTACGGTTGCGCAGGCGGCTTGGCCGATTTGCAAGGGGCCTTGGCCGAGTTCATGCAGGCCGATGCCCGCCTGATTGCCTATAAGCCCAAAACCCTGTCCATGCGCGAAGCAGCGGCGCTGCCATTGGTTGGCATCACAGCCTACGAAGGGTTGCAGCGCGCTGGTATCGCTGCTGGGCAAAGGGTCTTGGTACAGGGTGGGGCCGGTGGCGTTGGCCACCTTGCCGTGCAGTTGGCTAGGTATTTCGGGGCCGAAGTCTATGCCACCGGAACAGGACCCAAACAGATGGCGGTGATCGAAAAACTTGGCGGCACGCCGATCGAATTTAAAACCGAAACCGTTGCGGATTACGTTGCCAAATACACCGGTGGGGCCGGGTTTGACGTGGTATTTGACTCGGTCGGTGGGGCCAATATGACCAACTCCTTCGAAGCCGCCGCACTAAACGGTCATGTGGCGTCTACCGTCGCTCTGGTTGATCTAGACCTATCAGGGGCGCATTTTAAGGGCTTGTCTTTGCACGTAATCTTTATGTTGATCCCGATGCTCTATACCCACAATCGCGCCGTACATGGTGAGATTTTGACCAAGCTGGCCGAGATCGTGGAGGCCGGAGCGGTGGCACCGCTTTTGGATGCGCAAGAGTTTGGATTGGAACAGGTTGGCAAGGCCTATGATCGTCTATCCAGCGGGCGGGCCATTGGCAAAGTTGTCGTATCGGTCTGACAATAGCGGTGCGCCTGTGATCACGCATAGGCGCACCGCAAGGGGCAGTTTGTAACAGGGGCGCAACTGGGCAAATCCACCGCGCAGCCTTGTGGAAATGACGACGCAGTACAGGGCCGTCTGGGAAGCATCATCTTGAGCAACGGCGTTGGCAAATGCTGGCTCATAGGCGGGCCGCGAAGACGTTCAATAGTTACCGTTGTTGCCCCAATCTTGTGAACAAAACGGCCAAGGAGGCCATCGCAATGCCATGTTGGCCATTGGTTTGTTCTTGGCTTGGACGTTGGCAATCCTTTTTGGCAGTGCGCGAAGCGGCTGTTTTGGCGGCGCTGATATGTTTTGGTTCTATCAGATGGCAAAGAAAGTAGACCAAACAACCTTGGCGTTTCGCGGTCACCCGCGCAAATCCCTAAGGGTCTAGCCCCCAAGTCTAGCGTTTCTCTGAGGATCCGAGGGATTTTTGCATTAGGGCAAGGAGCTGTTCACGCTCGGCGGCGGTGAGCCCTGGCAAGATGTCGCTTTGAAAGGCGGTTATCGTCGGCACAACACGGTCCAAAAGCTCAGAGCCTTTTGAGGTCAATAGAACCTCTCGAGCGCGACGATCCCGCTTGCTGACCTCGCGCGCGACGTATCCCTTGGCCTCGAGCCGATCAATGACGCCGCCAATTGTCGCTCGATCATAGGCAATATGAGCAGCGATGCCGGCTTGGTCTATGCGCGGGCAGGCGGCGATGGCATCCATTGCCGCAAACTGAACCGGGGTTAGGTCCAAACCGAGCGCTTTCATTTGCTGCGCAAAAACGTGAGTCGAGAGCTGATGCAAGCGCCGGATCACATGCCCAGCCATCTGATCGACTTGTGTCATTTGCGGGCCTTCCTGAATTGTTCGCGGTAACTATTAGGAATATCACTACCTTTTCAAATATGGTTTGTACACTTATTTGTTCTTGACGTGATATAGTATGTATAGTTACTAATTGCGACGCAAACCACGACGTACGGGGAGGATGTCATGCAGTTTTATTTGGATGGATTTCGGGGGGGCGACCCTGATATCAAGACTGCGGCCCCAGGGCGGCGCGATCACAGCACACATGCGCCATTGCCGGACACGGTAGATGTGCTGATCGCAGGTACCGGCCCAGCGGGTCTGTGTTTGGCGGCGCAATTGGCCCAGTTTCCACAGATTGAGACGATGATTGTCGAAAGCAGTCCGGCCAATATCAAAAAGGGCAAAGCGGATGGAATAAACACCCGCACCATGGAGATGTTTCAGGCGTTTGGATTTGCCGAGACGGTGAAACGAGAAAGCTACTGGGTCAATCAAACGGCATTTTGGATGCCAGATCCAAACGCCCCGTCAAAGATAAAACGGGTCGGGCGGGTGCAGGATGTGCCTGATAATAGTTCGGAAATGCCGCATACCTTGATCAACCAAGCACGGGTGCATGAGTTATTTCTTGATGTGATGAAGAACGCCCCGGCGCGATTGTACCCAGATTACAATTGGTCTGTGCAAGATGTGCGGGTTGACCCATCGGCCAAAAGCCATCCGGTGACTGTGACCCTCAAGGATACCGGGGTGAATTGGGGCGAAACGCGCGATATTCGGGCCAATTATGTTGTTGGATGCGATGGTGCGCGGTCAAACGTCCGCCAGGCCATTGGTGGCGAGTTGCACGGAGATGCCGCCCATCAGGCCTGGGGGGTGATGGACATTCTTGCCACGACCGATTTTCCGGACATTCGGCAAAAATGCCTGATCTCGTCGCAAAGCGAGGGCAACATCCTGATACTGCCTCGGGAAGGGGGGTATTTGTTCCGGATGTATGTCGAACTGGACAAGCTGGACAAGAATGAACGGGTGTCCAACCGGGACTTTTCCCAAGCCGATCTGATTGCCGCAGCCAACCGGATCATGCAGCCCTATTCTATTGATGTCAAAGAAGTGGTCTGGTGGTCGATCTATGAAATCGGACACCGTATGACAGACCGGTTTGATGACGTTCCTCCGGGCGAACACGAGACACGGCAACCGCGAGTGTTTACGGCGGGGGATGCCTGTCACACCCATAGTCCCAAGGCGGGGCAGGGGATGAATGTGTCGATGCAGGATACGTTCAATCTAGGTTGGAAACTGGCCCATGTTCTGACGGGCTTGGCCGATCCCGCCTTGTTGCATAGCTATTCCGCCGAACGCTGGACCGAAGCCAAGCGTCTGGTCGAGACCGATCACAAATGGGCGCGGATCATGTCGGCCCCGACAACTGTGGCGGAACAGTCCGGGGATGAAATTCCACGAATCCAAAAGCATTTTGTTCAGAATCTTGAATTTACCGGTGGGTTGGCTGTTAAATATGATCGCTCCGCTTTGATTGGTGACACGCGCCATCAGCAATTGGCAACAGGGTTTGAGGTTGGGCGCAGATTCCACTCCGCCCCGGTTGTTCGCGTGGCTGATGCAAAACCGGTGCAGCTTGGGCATATGGCACAGGCGGATGGGCGTTGGAGGCTCTATGTCTTTGCCAGCGAGACAGATAAGGGAGAGCCAATGGCGGGGGTTTCCAACCTTGCGGATTGGATCGAAAATAACGCGGACTCTCCGGTCGTGAAATATACGCCCGCAGGCCACGACCTCGACGCATTTTTGGATGTTCGGGTGGTTTTTCAGCAGACATTCGAACTCATTGCTCATGAAGACCTGCCGCCCTTGTTGCGACCGTCCAAAGGCCGGTTCGGCCTGTGTGACTATGAAAAGGTCTTTGGCGTGGATCACAAAGAGGCCGGGGATATATTCGAGATGCGGGGGATTGATCGCCAGATGGGATGCATGGTTTTGGTGCGCCCCGATCAATATGTGTCGCTGGTCCTGCCACTTGGTGGGGGGGACGAACTCGCTCAGTTTTTTGATCGAATCTATGGGGCAGCGTGACAAGAGGTCAGATCATGGATCGCGCGTCTAAGGTGTCACGCCAGCAAGACCTAGGATACAGCCTTCTTTTTGCATCCTGGGGGAAATTGGCTGGCGTGACGTGTCGTGCATTGAAACGGCCTGTCCCGCTAGTCAAGGGCGCAGGGAGGTACGCCCCAAAACGGACCTATCTATATGGTCCCGCGATAAGGTTCACGTTCAATGTCGACAGGGTCATGTGGCCATGGTGGCTTTTTCAAAATCCGCAAGGGTCTCTAGCGAAAGAGCCGACATCGTCATGAGCGGCCCCACCCCTTTGGGGTCGTCGCAGGTTCGGGTTTCCGAAATGTAGTATTCGGCACTGCCGTCTCGCATGCGATTTTCATAGGGGCCAAGTCCTGCGACGTGGCACATCTGGAACATTTCGAGGTCTCCATTCGGCTTTTGCCGCAAGGATTGTTTCAAAACGTCAGAGACGATCGACGTCGCATCACCTGACCACAGACCTTGGTTTTGGGCTTTGCGCAGGGCATAGGCGAACATCGCTGAGGCCGATGTTTCACCCCAGTTGGATGTTAGGTCAGGCCGATCAATAACCTGTAACCACAGGCCGGACGGGTGTCGAAGGTTGGCAACTTTTTCCAATAAATCCGTTGTTTGCGGTTTGAGCGGGGCAAATCGCTCCTCTCCGACGAGATCGGCAATATCAACCAGGGACATCGCCAACCATCCAATAGAGCGCGCCCAATGCGCCTGTGGGTGGCCCGTTGTTGGATTGGCCCAGGGTTGTTTGCGCGCCTCATCAAAGGCATGGGCATAAAGGCCCGTTTCAGGGGCATATGTATGCTTTAACGCTTGGGCTACTTGCGTCAAGGAATCCGACACCAGTGCCTCGTTTCCATTGCGCAACCCATAGGTGATTTGGAACAATGGGCCCATATAAAGACCGTCCAGCCAAACCTGCCAAGGATAGCGGAGCTTGTGCCAATACACCCCGGTTGAGGTTTTGGGATGGGTTGCCAATTGGTCAATGAGCAGATCCGCATAGCCCATCCATCTGTCATCGCCCGTCACCTCGTGAAGGTACATCAAAGCGTTGCCGGGCATGATGTTGTCGATGTTGTAATCGCTGGGATTGTAGCCCGCCAAAGACGGGCCGTTGAGCAATTGCGGTCCAATCAGCCGCTTTAAATGATCAAGCCAGCGGGGGTCGTTGGTCGCGCGGTGAAGGGCTTCTAATCCACGATAGACAAGTCCATCTTCGTAGCACCATGCACCGCCCTTGTAGGGCTGGTGGTTTTTCGCATAGCGATCAAAATAATCCATCAACATAATGAGATATCCTTTTGCGAGTTGGCCACCTCGATGTCTCCGTCAACCGACGCAAATTCAGACCAAATGCCTGCATGACGCATCTGCGGGACATTGAGCGCCATCAGCGGGCTGTCTAGAGGGGCATTCGGGTCAAAAGACACAGACACATCGCGGATTGTGACACCGGAAATTGGGGCTTCGGGCAAACCCAACACTGCGGCAAAGCCGGTGGTCACGCCGCGTGCTGTGATCCGGGTCAACGAAACGTCAGAGATGGCAGGTGTTGTTTCTGAAACTGGGGCGGGGTGGCGTGATTGGACCCAGTCGGATTCCCCATCCGGGTCACAGAAATAGAAAGCGTTCATGGCCAATGGGGTCGGGACGTCGATCATATCCACATCCGACATGGAAATGCCTGACACTTCTCCACCGCGACCGCGCCTTGTCTTGATGCGCAGCCCACGGTCCGTAGACACAAAGCTGCAATGCGAAATGTTAACGTCGAAAATCCCGCCCGACATTTCCGAGCCAAGCACAACCGCACCATGACCGCGCTCCATAAGGCAATGCTGAATGCGAATGTCTTTGGTCGGGGCCAAATGGGAATTGTTCTTTGGCGCGCGTTTGCCGGCTTTGATCGCGATGCAATCGTCACCGACCGAAAAATGCAACGCGGTGAGGGAAACCCTTTGACAGCTTTCCGGGTTAAGCCCATCGGTGTTTGGGCTGTTTGGCGGATTTTGAATGGCCAGATTTGAAACATGGAGATCGTGGCTGCAATAGGGGTGAACCGTCCAGGATGGAGAGTCACACACCGTGACGCCCGTCATTGATACATTGTTGCTATGGGCCAAATGAATCGTCCGAGGTCGGCGCGCACCGTTGCGGGTTTCTTTGGGCCATTGCCACCAATCGCCGCGACTTCCGCCGCCGTCGATCGTACCGCCCCCTGTCAAGATCAGGTTGTGACAGTCAATGGCCGTGATCAAAGCCGCGTAGCTGGCTTCTGGCAAACCTTCCCAAGTACCCAACACCCGGCCTTGGTCGTCATGCTCTGGTAGAATGGGCCACTGGCTGCGGTCTTTTATTGCGGCCAAGGTACTGCCGCGTTCCAATAGCAAGGTCATGTCTGGGCGCAAGAGCAAAGGCCCGCTGTGATAACGCCCCGGCGCCAGGCGCAAAGTCCCACCAGTGGGGGTGGCCGCAATTGCGTTATGCAGGGCCTGGGTATTGTCGGGGACATCGGGCGACACGCCGAAATCCTGGGCATTAATGAGACCGTTGCAACCTAACGTGCTAAACCGTACGCGCCCGAGATCACATTGGAATTCATAGGTTGAATCCGGTGAAAGCTTGTCCAGAAAAATGCCAACGCAGGTCGCGTTGCCTTCTGTAACAATAGAGCCGTCCGCATCCGTCAAACGCCAGTTTAAGGGTGTTTGCAAAGCATATTTTGCGCCTTGAGGCACGGCAATAAGAGAGGCTGTCCTAGCCGAAACGGCAAGAACTTGAGGCGCTAGCATAGTTGTATCCTGTAGTCGAAAGGGGAAGCCAACCCAAAGCTGGCTTCCCAAGTTTTGCGTTCTGAGTTAGCCCGAGATGTCTTCCAGAGCTTCTTGGATGGCGTAAATCATATCATCGGCTGCTGTAGCCGCGTCGATTTCGCCATAGGCAAAGAGTTCAAGGTTATCCTGCATGGCGCTCCGAACATCGGGGAACTCCATCATGGGGTGAATGGCCGGTCCCTCGCCATTGATCACCTTGGCCTGCGCATCAATCTGCACTTGCTTGATTGCATCGGCCCCCAAAAGCTGTTCGCGAGCAGCCTTAGACGCAGGAATACCGCGTGCGGTCCCCATTGCGGCCACGCCTTCGCTTTCGTTCAACATGCAATTCACGATCTGTGCGGCGGCTTCTTTGTTTGGCGAGTTGGCCGAGATAGAGAAGACCATTGATGCCTTGCGATAGATCCCTGGAGTGACTTGGCCGTCTTGGCTTAGCAACCCGTGGTACACAACTTCCTGTTCGTCATTCAGGGGCTTGGTGATTTTGAAGTAAGTCGAATCCCACTGGTAGGTTCCGGCAATATGGCCATCTGCCCAAAGCGGGTTTTCATGCAGTTTCACATTGCCCGCGGCGGCAACGTCTTTCCACGCCGGAATGACGTGGTTGTCGACCAGAGTTTGATAAAACTGAATGGCGTCGGTGAGCTCTTCTTTTGTCCAACCCAGTTCATGCGTTTCTGGATTGATCAACGCTTTGCCGGTTTTTTGGGTGCCGTAGATCGTCATGATCAACGCCGCGTCAAGCTTGGCGCCTTCGAATGGGAAATAGTCATCCCCCAATTTTTCTTTGAAAATCGGACCTGCAGCGAGCAATTCTTCCCACGTGTTTGGAACGTCCAAACCGGCCTTTGCGTAGGTGGTTTTGTTGAACACAAACAGGCGGCCCGTGGTCGAAATCGGCAGCCCGTTGAGCTTGCCGTTCATGGAACCTGCATCAATTTGGGCATCGTCCCAGCTCGACAAATCAATGATGTCGCTCAGGTCCCTGAGGTCCGCCAAACCAGAGCCATCGGTGGAATAGATCGACAACCACGGCCAGTTGACCTGCATGATGTCCGCTTCGGTGCCCCCGGCGATCTGGGTTGTCAGTTTCTCATAGTGACCAGACCAGCCGGTGAATTCTGGCTTGATGGTGTGGCCGTGTTTGTCACCACAAATCTTTAGCGCTTCTTGCGTCGCTGCGTGACGGCTGTCACCGCCCCACCAGCTCATACGCAGTTCCGCAGCTTGGGCTGCGCCCGTGAGGGCCGTTGTGGCCATTACAAGGCCCAATATTTTGGATTTCATAGTCTTTCTCCTCCCTTAAGTAGTGATATTAGTCTGACGCAATCGAAATGTTCTCTCCGCTGTCTGCATCAAACAAGTGGATGTGTGAGCCAATTGGGCAAAGCCCAACCTGATCACCGCGCTTCAAATTCCTATCGAAACGTTCGGATGGTATGACCGCGACGAAATCTGCGTCGCCAATTCTGGCGTGCAAATTCACCTCGTGGCCCATGAATTCGAGATTGGTAATTTCGGCTGTAAAGGCGTCGGCGGTACCGGGCGCGACGACCTGCAATTGTTGCGGGCGAATGCCCATCGTTACGTGGCCTTCAATACCTTGAATGCGCGGGGCCAACCCATCGGTGATTGTGATGCTCTGGCCGTTCAAGGTTAGAACCGGGTCTTGGCCCGCAATCAGATTGGCCGAGACAAGGTTCATCTCAGGCATGCCAATAAACCCAGCCACAAAGGCATTCGCCGGTCTTTCATAGAGCGTTTCCGGGTCCGCCACCTGCATGATGTGACCGTCTTTCATCACGCAAATCCGATCCCCCATGGTCATGGCTTCGACCTGATCGTGGGTCACATATACCACGGTCGCAGGGCGACCTTCGGCGCGCAATCGTTTGTGCAAATCGGTGATCCTGACCCGCATGCTGGCGCGCAATTTCGCGTCAAGGTTTGACAAGGGTTCGTCAAACAAAAAGACTTCTGGCTGTTTGATCAACGCACGCCCCAAGGCAACACGTTGTGCTTGACCACCCGAAAGCTGTTTTGGCAGACGGTCCAGCAACTCTTCGATTTGCAAAACGCCCGATACCTCGGCTGTGGCGCTTTCGATCTTGTCCTTGGGCTCACGTTTCAATGCCAATCCAAAGGACAGGTTCCGCCGCACTTTCATATGCGGGTAAAGCGCGTAGTTTTGGAAAACCATGGCAATACCACGTTTGCCGGGCACCAGATCGTTGACAATTTTGTCGCCGATATGGATTTCACCGCCGGTGATGGTTTCCAGACCCGCAATCATCCGCAAGGTTGTCGATTTGGCACAGCCCGACGGGCCAACCAGAACCATGAACTCGCCTTCGGCAACCTCTAGGTCAATGCCATGCACGGCTTTGAATCCGTTGCCATATGTCTTTTCAACAGATTTCAGATGCAACTCGGCCATCAGCCTTTTACCCCCCCGGTAGAGATCCCGTCGATGAAGTATTTTTGGGCAAGGAAGAACACGGTCAGTGACGGGATCAAGGTCAGAACTGACATCGCGAGGATTTGGTTCCAGGCAAAGGCTTCTGTGGTGTCGATGCTCAGTTTGAGCGCAAGGGACACCGGGTATTTATCAACCGAGCTGATGTAAATCAGCGGGCCGAGAAAGTCGTTCATGGTCCACATGAATTGAAACAAACAGACAGAGATAATAGCGGGAGCCAGCAAGGGGACTACGATATAAATCAATGTTTGCAGTGTGTTGGCCCCGTCAACACGGGCGGCCTCTTCCATGTCACGCGGGATGGCGCGTAGGAATTGGATGACCATAAAGACGAAGAAAGCATCGCCAGCCAGCGCCGAAGGCACCCAAAGTGGCAAAAAGCTATCGAGCCAGCCGATGTCGCGAAACAACAGGTACTGCGGGATGCGCGTCACAACATTGGGCAACAGCAACGTGGCAATCACCGTGGCAAAGAGGAACTTTTTGCCAGGAAATTCGAAACGGGCAAACCCATAGGCGACCAGCGTGCACGAGATGGCGGTACCAATCACCTTGGGAATGATGATCCAAAGCGAATTGAGGAAGAAGTGCCCGAAGGTATAGGGTGTCGAGGTTTTCCATCCATCAATATAGCCCTGCAAGGTCGGTTCTTTTGGCCAGAACGAGGGTGACGAAAACATTTCGGCATTGGTTTTAAACGACGCACCAATCATCCAGATCAGCGGGTAAACCATGATCAGCCCGATAAGTGCTAGGACCGAATAGCGGACCGTTCTGCTTACTTTGGCACGGCGTTGCAGTTTGAGTTGCAAGGCTTCGGCGGCGTTTTGCGGGGTTTGAGACAAGTCAGTCATGATTCAATTCCTCTTGTCGCCAGCGTAGTAGACCCATTTTTTCGATGACCAGAAGGCGATGAGGGTCAGGACCATGATGATTGTGAAGAGCACCCAGGAGATGGCTGAGGCATACCCCATGTCAAAGCTCTTGAACGCCTTGTCGTAGATATAAAGAGGCAACAGATACGTTGATTTTAGCGGGCCGCCTTCGGTGATGATGTAGGGGCCGTTGAATTCCTGAAAGGCTTGGACCGTCTGCATGATCAAGTTGAAGAAAATCACCGGTGTGATCAGTGGCAAGGTGATATAGCGAAAGGTGTGCCAGGGACCTGCACCGTCGATGGACGCGGCTTCGTAAAGCGATTTATCGACCGATTGCAGAGCTGCAAGAAAGATCACCATGGCCGAGCCAAATTGCCAGATACGCAGCAATGTGATGGTGAAAAGGGCGTTGCCGGGTTCACCGAACCAATTGATGGGTTCGAAGCCAAGCAGCGAGATGAACATATTCATCAAGCCGGTATCGGCGAATATATAGCGCCAAAGCACAGCAATCGCGATAGATCCGCCAAGGATCGACGGGACGTAATAGGCTGTGCGAAAGAAGTTGATGCCGCGCAGTCGATAGTTCAGCACCACCGCAATGAACAACGCAAAGGTTAATTTCAACGGCACTGTCGTAAAGACATAGATCAGCGTCACCGACAAGGATTTGTCAAAGGTGCGATCGCGGGTGAACAGCTTTTCGTAGTTCTTGGTCCCGACCCATTCCGGGCTGGACAGAAGGTCGTAGTCGGTGAACGACAGGTAGAATGATGCGACAAACGGGAAGGCGATGAACAACACCAACCCAATGACATAGGGGGCGACGTACCAGAGCCCCAGATATTTGCTATCTCCCCCCATCAGGCGGCTCCTACTAAGGGGGTTGGCAGCCAGTCAGCTGTTGCACCCAGCATTTGGTCAAACATGTTTTCGGCGTCCTCGGGTTTCAAATGGGCGACCAAGGGGTCGGTTTTGAACAGGTCGAGCAACCTGTTTCGATCTGCGTCAAGTGTTGCGTTTAGCAGGCTCGTTTGTCGGTCTGCATGATCCGAAACAATTGACAAAAGTGACTCTGGCAAACGGCCCGCAAAGATGGGTTTAACACCGAGACCAGAAAACAGTGCGTTGGTTTCAACAATTGCCCCATTTGGTATCCCGGCCAACTGCCCTTGGTTGGGCAGGTTGACGTTGCTGACATAATGTTCGCCTCGCATGAGCGCGGTGATTTGATCAATCAGTGCTTCGTCGGAACGTTTGGCGGCTGGTTCAACTTTACCGCTGCGGAGGTTGTTTGCGTTGTCCAGTTTGCCAGCGCGATCACGAATTCGATAATCTACCGGGGTGAGAGCAAACCCCCACTTCTCAGGATCAGCGAGATACTCTTTCACCGCAAAGAACTCTGCGAGATGCCTGTCTCCCGCGGCAGCGGGAATGCCAAACCGGCGAAGAAGGTCAAAGGCTACGAGGTTTTTAGACCCGAAATACTGTTTGTGTTCAGCGTCTTTTCCTGGCTCGGATTGGTCCCATCCGGTGCTGGCGTGTTCGGCAACAAAGGCGCGGTAGGGCACCATCATGTTCCGTCCACCCAGCGTGATCCGATCCACAAAGGTGAAATGGTTTATGCCAAGCACGGACACGTCAACGTTGCGGTGGTCATAGATGACTTGACCGACTTCGCGGTTGGCAATCCAAGCCACCTGGCGCCGAATTTTCGTCACCTCATGACATTCTCCCCACGCGCGAATTTCGGGGAATTCAGCAAAGAGCGCCCCGGTCAGAACGCTCATGGGATTGGTTAGGTTGCAGACATAGGCCTTGGGTGCATGGTCACGAATGGCCGCAGCGATCTCGGTCATCATCGGAATGGCACGCAGAGCGCGAACAAACCCGCCCGGTCCAACCGTATCCCCAACAGATTGAGGAATGCCAAATTTTGCCGGAATGCCAATGTCTTGGGCCATGTCGGAAAAATGGCCGGGTAAAATGGAAATGACAACGATATCCGCACCCGTCAATGCGGCGGCAAGTGTTTCACATGCGCGGTATTTTGCCGGGCTCCCGCGTGATACGGACGCAAAGCGCTGACCTATGTCAGCATTGCGCCGGGCGGCGTCGGGATCGACATCATAAAGCCGAACCTCTGCCGCAAGCTGGGTGTCATAGGCAAGGTCCGCCATTAGGCCCATGGCCCAATTGAGCGACCCACCTCCGACAAAGGCAATCTTGACCGGCGTATGTTGATCGGTATTGTACATCATTCAACGGCATCACCCGGATCTCCCATCCGAACGTTGCCTCTCCCCCCTGAATTTTTTCGCGATACGCACCCATTTTATTGGGGTTGTAGGCGAGTAAGACAAAACTAGTCTGCTAGACATATTCTTGAAATACCGATATTCAGACAAAATGATGGATGAAAACGAACATTCCCCGCTAAGCCATATTCCAGTAAGCTCTCTCAAGCTAAAACTAGTGCGTCCGACGATTAGGATGCGCCATGACCGCAAGTGGCAAATTGATAAATTAAATTCGACACATGACCTTGTTATTTGCTTGAGCGGCGGCGGGCGATATTTTCTGGGGGACGCATCCGAGCCGGTTTCGATAAGCGCAGGGGATGCCATGTTAATCCCGGCGTTGACTCGGTTTCGGGGCTCCCATTTTGGAGATGAGCGCTTGTTCATTGGGATTGCCCAGCACTTTACCCTGCAAATGTTTGAAAGTGATGACTTGCTATCGAAAATGCGTCTTCGGCCAACTCTTCGCATGTCGTCATGGCCGGTTTTGGCCCCCTTGGTGCAACATTTCCGCGACTCGGCCCCGCATGGGCGCATTACCCTAGCACAACACCATCAGTTCATGGTGTTTCTCTTGGCCTTTCTGGAAGAGGCCTTTCTGGGATGGAAGTCAGAGGAAGAGACGCCGGGAAGCCAAGATCAGCTGTCGGTTCAAATCATGCGCGTTGCAGCGCGATTGTCCGCGGATCTCATGGGGGGCGATGCCTTTGATGTGCTAAGCGAAGTCCCATATAACCCGGACTATTTTCGGCGCGCTTTCAAAGACAGGATGGGCCTAACACCGCATAAATTTCGCGAGCTGAAACGTATGGAATTTGCTGCCAGCCGGTTGGGACATGGGCTTTCGGTCAAGGCCGTCGCGGCCGAAGTTGGCTTTGCAGATCCCTATTTCTTTAGCCGGATGTTCAAACGCTATCTTGGGGCAAGCCCATCATGTTACAAACCGGGAGGGGATCGAGGTGGGGATCGTGGTGATCCGATTTAACGCCATTCGGTGTCCGGCCCGAAGATTTGCTCAACAGGCCGGACCCGGTTTTCATTGTGCCACTAAGGACTGAACGGTTTTTTGAGACCCGTCCCGTGCCAAGGTCTCATAGGCAGAAACCAGCGCAGACTTGAAGTCAGCGTTTTCTGCGAGGTCTGGATCAAAGACCTCTGATACCGAGAGCAGAGCCGTGACTTTGCCAAGCGCATCATCCGCTTGATCGGACGCGGTTTTGAGCCGGTCAGCCAAGGGATCACGTACATCAATAGCGGCCCCTTTTTCATCCACAGCCCCAACGTAGCGCATCCATGCCGCGACAGCGAGACAAAGCCCGGCGGGAACATGACCCTTCGCCAGATTGTCGCGAATGGTTCCCAAAAGCCGCTGTGGCAATTTCTGACTGCCATCCATCGCGATCTGCCAGGTCCGATGCCGGATTGATGTGTCGCGGTAACGCTCCAAAAGGGTCGCGCAATAGGATGCGAGGTTTCCCCCTTCGGGTTTGGGGACTGTTGGCGCGATTTCGTCACGCCACATGGTGTTACAGAGCTTGGCAAAGATCGGGTCGGCCACGGTCTCCGCGATGGTTTCGTAGCCAGCTAGATACCCAAGATAGGCAAGCGTCGAGTGGGTGCCGTTCAAACAGCGTAGCTTCATCAATTCATGGGCATCAACATTGGTGACAAACTGCACACCTGCGGTGTCCCAGCTGGGGCGACCAGCCACAAAATCGTCTTCAATCACCCATTGACGAAAGGCTTCGTGGACCACGCAAGCCGGATCATGATACCCGGTTCGCTGTTCCAAATCAGTGATGTCCTGATCTGTTGTTGCCGGGGTGATCCGGTCAACCATCGTGGCGGGGAAGGGGACGTTTTCAGCGATCCATTCGGCCAAGCCCGGTTCAACCGCGCGCGCAAACCCCAAGACAACGCCGCGTGCCAATGTCCCATTTGATGGCAGGTTGTCACAACTCAGAACCGTAAACGGCATGTGCCCGGCGGTTCGACGCGCAGCCAAGGCCGCAACAATAAGGCCGGGGGCAGATTTTGGCGTGTCTAGGTGGCTGAGATCATGGATGATGTCGGGATGATCCAGATTGATGTCGCCTGTGGCTGGATGGTGACAATATCCCTTTTCGGTGATGGTCATCGACACGATGCGGACCGCCGGGTCGGCCATCGCGTCGACAATCGCCTTTGGGTTTTCCGGAGCGACCAATACATCCGTAACCGACCCGATGACCCGGTCAGTGATATTGCCATTTGCCAATGTGACCGACGTAAAACACCCGCCTTGTGGCTGCATTTGATCCCGCGCCGTTGGGCTGCGAAGGCTGATTGCGGTGATGCCCCAATCGCCGCCTTGGGCTTCGATCGCTTCCTGAGTGTACACCGCGTTAAAGGCGCGGAAAAAGGCCCCAGGGCCAAGATGCACAATCCCCGTAAGCGGGGCGCTGTCTTGTCGGGTCAAACGAGAGGTGGTCACATTGGTATCCTGTATTTGCTACGTTACAGAGGTATCCGGGTGTTGGCCCGGCGGTTTGCGAACCCTAGCGCAAGTCTTGCATGGCAATCATGTCCATGTCGGTAAAATCGACATTGTCGCCTGCCATGGCCCAACAAAAGGTGTAAGCACCGGTGCCCGCGCCGCTATGAATGGACCAAGGGGGCGAAATCACCGCTTCTTCGTTGGCCATGACGATGTGGCGGGTTTCATCGGGCTGCCCCATGAAATGGAAGACCCGCTGGTCATCAGACAGATCGAAATAGAGATAGGCTTCCATCCGTCGGTCATGCGTATGAGCCGGCATCGTATTCCAGACAGAGCCGGGTGCGAACTGAGTATACCCCATAAGGAGTTGGCAACTATCGCAAACCTCGGGGTGTAGAAGTTGAATGATCACGCGTTCATTGGCGGTTTCTGGCGACCCAAGTTCGACCCGTTTGGCGTCTTGGAGACGGATCAAGGTTGTCGGGCAGGCACGGTGGGCAGGGGCCGACAGCACATAGAAACGCCCGGTTTGAAATGTTATCGGTCCGGCCCCTTTGCCGATATAAAGCACCTCACCTTTGGCAAGCGTATAAGTTGTGTCGCCAACGGTGACGTCGCCGGTTTCGGCAAGGTTCAAGATGCCCATTTCGCGGCGATCAAGAAAGGACGGCGTCCCTGTTTCGGGAACATTATCAAGGGTCAGTGGCCCGCTATCGGGCACAACTGAGCCAAGGATTAGCCGGTCATAATGCGAATAGACCAGTTTGATTTCACCGGGTTGAAACAACCCGCCGACATGAAAATGGTCGCGCAAACCTTGGGTGTCCAGGGTTTTGCCCGTGGCGGGATCAATGGCATAGCGGGTTTCGGCGGATGTCTCGGCGGATGTCATGGGATCGCTCCTTTAAAGAAAATCGTCTCGGCGCGGGGTGAAGGTGTCAATCAACTCCCCAGATTCTAGGCAAACACAGCCATGGGTCACACCCGAGGGAATGACAAAACTGTCACCGGGGCCGACCTTGAACGTGTCATCGCCAACGGTGAATTCGAACTGACCTGTACGAACAAAGGTGGATTGGACGTGTGGATGGCTGTGCAGCGCACCTTGAGCGGATTTTTCAAATCCAAAGGACACAACCATAAGGTCGGGTTCCTGAGATAGAACTTGGCGCGTTACACCCGCATCGGGGTGAACCACAGGATAGGTTTTCAACATTGGAGACCTCATCGGAATAGGGCTGGGAGCCACAGCGATACACTGGGTACATATGTGACCAGCATGAGCACGGCGATGGCAGCAAGATAGAACGGCCAGATTGACCGGATGACCTCGGAAATACGGACTTTGCCGACAGCGCAGCCGACGAATAGGACCGCGCCAACAGGCGGAGTGCACAGTCCGATGCCGAGGTTGAGGATCAAGATGATGCCGAATTGGACCGGATCAATGCCATAGGCGGTGGCAACCGGAAGAAAGATTGGCGTGGTGATCACGATCAAGGGCGACATGTCCATAAACGTCCCAAGCAATAGCAAGATGACATTGAGCATCAGCAGGATCACAATCGGATTTTGGCTTAGGCCCTTCATCCATTGCACCAGATCGCTTGGGACCTTGAGATAGGCCAGCAACCAACCAAAGGCCGCCGCCGAGCCGATCACCAGCAAGACCATGGATGAGGTTCGTACCGCGGCCATCGTGGCTGCGACAAACTCATCCCAGGGCAGGGACCTATAGACGAAGATCGTCACAACGATCGCGTAAATCACTGCAATACAAGAGCTTTCGGAGGCAGTGAAAATACCGGAGCGAACACCGCCAAAGATAATGGCCACCAAGATCAAACCCGGTGTTGCACTGAGCAACAAGCCGACAACCGCCCGAGCACCGGGAAAGGGTTCGGTTGGGTAGCCACGTCTTTTTGCTACCCACCAGGCCGCAATCATCAACGACAAGGCCAGCATAAGCCCCGGAATAATCCCAGCGGTGAACAGATCTGCGATTGAGATTTTACCCCCCGCGGAGATCGAGTAAATGATCAGGTTGTGCGAGGGTGGCAGCATCAGCGCAATGATTGATGAGGTCACGGTGACATTGACCGCGTAGTCGCGCCCATAACCGCGTTTTTCCATCTGCGGGATCATCAAACCACCAATCGCCGAGGCATCTGCCGCCGCCGAGCCGGAAATCCCACCAAAGAGAACCGAAGCGGTGATGTTCACCTGTCCCAAGCCGCCGCGCATATGGCCAACAGCGGCCCCGGCCAGCGCGACAAGTCGGCGTGCAATGTCTCCGCGTACCATCAATTCGCCGGCGAAAATAAAGAACGGGATTGCGAGCAGCGCAAAAACAGAAATGCCAGAGTTGAGCCGTTGGAAGACCACCACAGGCGGAAGACCAATGAAGGCAATGGTCGCAAAACTAGCAACGCCCAGGCAGAATGCGACCGGCGTACCAATCAGCAAAAGCACCGAAAAGGTGCCAAACAGAACCCATAGTTCCATGATTATTCCTCGATTGGATCGTCGCCGAAACGGGCGGTGGGGAGGCCAACAAAACGGCGCAGCAGGCGTTCAAGTGAGAGTAAAATCATCAAGGTTCCACCGGTGATCAGTGAAAAGAAGGACGCCGCGCCCGTGATGCCCAGATTGGGGATGGTCGTGGACCAAGAATTGGCCGCCAATTGCCAGCCATAAAGAATCATACCACCGGCAAACGCGATGACCACGAGGTCAGATATCGAGTGAAACACCCGCTGTGCCCGCTTGGGAAGCACATAAAGCAGAACGTCAAAGCTGAGGTGATTGCCTTCTCGTACACCCACGGCGGCGCCCAGAAAGATGAACCAGCCCATCAGAAGGATTGATGTGGTTTCTGTCCAGGTCGGCGTGTCGTTTAATACAAACCGCCCCCAAACCTGCCAACCGATCAACGCGGTCATGGCAACAAGCCCGGCCGCCGCCATCCACAAGATGACACGCGACATCGCAGCCAAAAGCCGCGAGAGCGAAAGTATGGTGTCTTGCATGAGATTTCCTGAAGGTATCGGCAGGCCGCAACGCGGCGGCCTGCCTTTGGTGTCAAATGGTTACTCGACAGCGCGAATGTCTTCGACAAGCGCTTTGAGTTTGTCCGAAGTGACGTGCTTTTCATAGACGGGCACCATGGCGTCCATGAAGGGCTGCTTGTCGATATCGTCGATGATCACAACACCG
Source organism: Pelagimonas sp. (assembly GCF_058892305.1). NCBI lineage: Bacteria > Pseudomonadati > Pseudomonadota > Alphaproteobacteria > Rhodobacterales > Roseobacteraceae > Pelagimonas > Pelagimonas sp. The sequence goes on along the minus strand of NZ_JBZXVN010000013.1, from coordinate 5,492 downwards.
GCGGCGCGAACTTTTTCCTCGGATGCCGCTTCGCGGGCGGCCCAAAGCTCACGCATTACAGGGACAGAGTCCTTGGCGGCTTGACGTACAAGCGCCTGATCATCTGCGGAAAGTTTGCCCCAAGACGCCTGACTCATCACCAGGATTTCAGGAACGATCAAGTGTTGATCCAGCGTATAGTGGCCCGCGACTTCAAAGTGACCCGAGCTTTCAAATGATGGCCAATTGTTTTCGGCACCATCAATGACCCCCGTTTGGATCGAAGAATAAACTTCGCCATAGGGCAGGGGCGTTGCGTTGCCGCCAAGCGCGTCAACCATGTCAACAAACACATCTGACTGCATCACACGGAACTTAAGGCCCTTGATATCGTCAATGGATGTGATCGGCTTTTGGCTGTTGTAGAAGCTACGCGATCCGCCATCGAAATAAGCAAGGCCAACCAGATTGTGGTTTTCAAACTCGGCCAGAATGCTATCCCCAACTGCTCCGTCAACGACCTTGTGCATGTGGTCGGTACCGCGGAAGATATAGGGGAGCGAGAAAACCTTGGTTTCTTCGATGATGTTGTTGAACGGGCCAAGCGAAACACGGTTGAGGTCAATCACGCCAAGCTGGGTCTGTTCGATGGTGTCCTTTTCCTCGCCAAGCTGAGCGGAATGGAAAACTTCGACGCAAAGACGGCCGCCGGAGCGTTCTTCAAGAAGCGTGCCCATATGCTTGACCGCTTCGACTGTTGGATAGCCATCGGGGTGGGTGTCGGATGAGCGCAGTGTCGTTTCACAGGCCTGCGCGGCGGTGGTCACAGCGGCACTGGCGAGCAGCGCGGCAACGGTTGTATTGAAAAGTTTCATTTTTTCCTCCCTGGAATTTTTCGGTGATCAAAGGCGATACGCTTCTTTCACCAGTCGGTATGTCAGGTCATGTGCGACCTCATACGCTTCGGTTTCACGCATCCGGCCCGTTCGGACCAAATGCGCGAGATAGGCACAGTCCGACCGCCGTGCCACATCGTGGCGGGCCGGGATCGAACAAAAGGCGCGGGTGTCGTCATTAAAGCCGACGGTGTTATAGAACCCACAGGTTTCGGTGGTGTTTTCGCGGAAGCGTTTGATGCCTTCGTAGCTATCAAAGAACCACCACGGCGGGCCGAGTTTCAGCGCCGGATAGGCCCCGGCCAAAGGCGCGAGTTCGCGGCCATAGCTGGTTTCATCCAAGGTAAACAGGATGATTGTTAGGGCCGGGTCCATGCCAACGGCGTCCAGCATGGGTTTGAGCGCGGTGACGTAATCGGTGCGACCGGGGATATCAAAGCCTTTGTCGCGACCATAGGTTGCAAAGACCGTCGCGCTGTGATTGCGGCGTGACCCGGGATGGATCTGTAAGACCAAGCCGTCTTCTTGGCTCATCCGGGCCATTTCAGTGAGCATCTGGCCGCGGAAGGCGTCGGCTTGCTCTGCTGTGAAGTCACCCGAAAGGATCGTTTGGTAGAGCTGCGCGGCTTGGTCCTGGGGCAAGTCTTCGGTGCGAGCGCTTGGATGACCGTGGTCGCTTGCAGTTGCGCCAAAGGATTTGAAGTAAGCGCGCCGCTTTTTGTGGGCGGCCAAATACCCGGTCCATGTTGCGGTGTCTTCGTTGGTTAGCGTGCCAAGAGCCTGGATATTGTCGGCAAACCCTTCAAAGTCAGGATCAACAACCGCGTCCGGCCGATAGGTTGTGATTACGCGCCCTGACCATGTGCTGTCCTGTATTTGGCGATGCCACGACAGATCATCCAGCGCGCCTTCGGTTGTGGCCAACGCTTCGATGTTGAACCGTTCAAACAGCGCCCGTGGACGGTAGCCATCTTCGGATAGCTTGGCTTCGATATGGTCATAATGGTGGTTGGCCGTCTCGGAACTTAACGGCTCATCGAGCCCAAAGACGTGCTCAAAGGAATGTTCCAACCAAATGGCGGATGGGGTTCCGCGGAACAGATGAAACCGGTCTGCAAAACGTTGCCAGATCTGGCGTGGGTTGGTTTCGGATGCGGTTCCATCAACAGAAGGAACCCCCAAGTCTTTCATCGAAACGCCGCTACTGACGAGCATCCGAAAGACATAGTGATCGGGAATAACGAAGAGTTCGGCAGGGTTGGGAAAACGATCATTTTTGGCGAACCAGCTGGGATCGCAGTGCCCATGCGGGCTGATGATTGGCAGGGATTTGACGTCCTCATAGAGGGTGCGCGCCAAACCTCTTTCAGTTTCTTCAGAAGAAAAGAGTCGATCGGGGTGGGTAAAGGGCATCGGAGAATCCATCTAGAGTCGTTTAGAACTAGTATGCAAGTTTGGAAGTTGTGTCAAAAGCTAATCTGCGATAGCACTAGATGACAAATATTGACGACCGGACGTAAAATGCCTCAGCCAGAAATTACTCGCCTTGCTGCCCCTGCTCCCCAAACTGCTTCAGATCAGATATTTCAGGTCTTGTATGACGCTGTAATTTCGTTGGAATTGCCGCCTGGTCTCAAGATTTCAGAAACCGAAATAGCCAAGCAAATGGGCGTGTCACGCCAACCCGTGCGCGACGCATTTTATCGGTTGTCCAAACTAGGGTTTTTGTTGGTCCGACCTCAACGCGCTGCGCAAATCACCAAAATTTCGGAACAATCCGTTCTGGATGCCGTTTTTTTGCGAATTGCAATCGAGGTTGAGTGTTTGCGTGCTGCCTTGGTTAAAATCACAGATCAAGACATTGAAATCCTGCGATCAAACTTGGCCCAACAACAAATAGCGCTGAATGATTCCGATCCGGCAGTGTTCCACAAGCTTGATGAAGCCCTGCATGAAAAGCTGTGTGAAATTTCGGGGCATCCACATGCATGGGTCCTAATTCAAGAGCAAAAGGCTCATATGGATCGGATTCGATTTATGACCCTGTCGGAAACACGCCGAAAATCAGTTTTGCTCGAACATTCTGCTCTTATTGAGGCGATTGAGCAGCGGGATGCCGTGTTGGCAGAAAGCAATCTGCGCAAGCATTTGTCGCAAATCCATGAAGATCTTGCGCGTATTCAACAACGTTTCCCAGATTATTTCTTAACATGACCTGTGACAGTTGCTTGGATCAGTCACCAACAAGCAATTCTGTACAAAGTAAAAAACATGATCAAAGATGTGAGTCTGTAATCGGAGGCAGCAATGTTTTCATCAATTGGCTCACTCCTTGTCTACACAGCTTGTGTTGGGTTGTTGGGATATTCCGTTGGGCGATGGAAGCAAAAGCGCAAACAAGCCAAAAGTATCCGTGCTGGACCTGAGTTTGATACGCCCCAAAAAACGTCATCTCAGGAGTCGCGAGAAGAGGGAACAGGGGAAGCGACCCAGAGATTGAAGTTGATACTGGACAATCTGCCGGGCGCCGTCATTCAGAGAGAGTTTGTTGATGGTGTCTATTTTCGTCTGACGCATGTCAGCCCGAATGCCGAGAAAATTTGGGGTTACCCGGCGGCTGACATTCTCGCCAATCCAAAATTGCTGGCGGACGCGCATGATCCCCAAAGCTTTCCGCTTTTCATGGCTCGTCAAGAGGAGGCCGTCAGGACCGGAACCTCTCTGATCTATCGGTATCAAATTACGACCCGAACCGGCGACATACGCTGGGTTGAATATAGGGGAAGCACACCGCGTAAAAGGGATGACCGTACAACAGTTGTTGAGGCGATTGTGATTGATATCACTGCGGAAATCGAAGCCCAAAAGCAAATTGATGGTATTCTGGCGAACCTGCCCGGTGTGGTGTTCCAAACTGAAATTGTCGGAGACGGGCTGCCGGTCATATCGTTTATCAGCCCGAAATGTAGTGATATCTGGGGGTACACACCAGATGAGATTATGTCCGATCCCAATCTCCTTGCGCGGGCCCATGACCCTAAAGATATTGCAACCTTTTTGGCTGCGATCGACAAGGGGGTGGCAACCGGGGACCCCATTCGACATCGCTATAAAATAACCGCCAAAGACGGGCAACAGCGATGGTTAGACTTTTCGGGTCAAGTCACCCTTGGTACAGATCGGCATCAAATCAGATCGATTGTGCTGGATGTGACACAGGAAGTTCAGGCCAAAGAGCAGGCGGATTATCAACGCGAGGTGGCCTTTCGGGCTCAAAAGAATGAAAGTATTGGCCAGCTCACGGGCGGTATGGCGCATGATTTTAACAATTTGCTTGCCGTGATCCTTGGTAACCTTGAATTGCTCAAGGATCACGATGACCCCGCAAGCCAGATCACACAAATAGATGAGGCGATTGACGCGACGCTGCGTGGTGCGGAGCTAACGCAGAGCCTTTTGTCTTTTGCCAGACGGGCGACTTTGACGCCAAAGGTATTGAATATAAATGATATCGTACGTGAGTCCAAAAACTGGATAGGCCGGACGCTTCCCGACAGTACGATTGTTGAGACGTCTCTTTTGGCCGGATTATGGGATGTTAAGGTTGACCCAAACTCCCTTGAAAGCGCCATCCTCAATATTCTTTTGAACGGACGAGACGCCATTGGTGGCAAGGGAAAGCTGACGCTAGAGACGGCCAATGTTCGAATAGAACAACCCTACATTGATGCGCGAAACGAAGAGTTGGTCCCCGGGCGCTATGTTATGCTTGCGATCAGCGACACCGGAACCGGCATTCCAAAAGATGTTCTAACCTCCATTTTCGATCCGTTTTTCACGACCAAGGAGCAGGGGTCAGGAACGGGGTTGGGTCTCTCTATGGTGTTGGGGTTCATGCGTCAGTCGGAAGGAACTGTTCAAGTGTACACCGAACAGGGGCAGGGAACGACTTTCAAACTCTATTTTCCGGCTGTCACCGACCAAGCTGCCGCTGTCCCGTCTCCAAAGCTGGAGATCGACCCCTCGCAAAATGAACTCAAAAAAGTCCTGTTGGCAGAAGATGAACCCAAAGTTAGGTCAATGCTTGTGTCGGTTCTGGAAAAGGCAGGATACGGTGTCACCGAGGCCGCGTCGGGTGATGAAGCCTTTGCCCTTTACTCACAATCCTCAGGATTTGACGTATTGGTTACGGACATTGTGATGCCTGGCGATTTGCAAGGTACAGGTCTAAGCCGCGCCCTGCGTGACATAACACCTGATTTGCCGGTGGTCTTCATGTCTGGTTACGCAAGCGAGGCGACGGTGCATGGCAACGGGCTACGTCCCGAAGACATTCGCCTCACCAAGCCGGTTCAAAGATCTGATTTTTTGCTGGCTTTGTCAAAGGCCCTGAGCCCAGCGAACAACGATTAATTGCGGCAAGTTTTAAGGGCTATCTGTGTCGTTTTTGGCGGCTATCCCAACTCAAAACCAACACCGCAAGGGTGTATCATTTTTTAGATGCTTGAAATTGTTAACATAAAAAGTATTGCAAAATAATGGTTATGAGTAATAATTAATTTCAGGAGGGGAGCTGATGGGAGCGTTAGCTTTTCGGTCATAAGGGAGGAAATTATG